>JBDUAG010000595.1:0-3002 GCA_040004785.1 Burkholderiales bacterium
CGGCCACGTCGCAGGTGTGGCCGAGTTGGGCCAGCAAGGCGCTGATCACGATCTGGTTGACTTCGTTGTCTTCGGCCACCAGGACGTGCAGGCCTTTGACCATGTCGAACCCCGGGTCGAGCTGCGAGTCGGCCATGACGAGCCCGGTCGACCGCCCGAGCAGCAGCGGCAGCGATATTCGAAACGTGCTGCCCTTGCCTTTGTCCGTCTCCACACCGATACGCCCGCCCATCAAGTCCACGAGGTCTCGGCTGATCGCCAGACCGAGCCCGCTGCCGCCATAGCGTCGCGTGATGCCGCTGTCCGCCTGCATGAAGCGCTGGAACAGATTGGGAAGCGCGTCAGGTGTGATCCCCGGGCCGGTGTCGCGCACCGCGACGCTGAGTTCGATGCGATCGGCGTCCAGCTTGCGATGGGCCACGTCGATTGTGACCGAACCGTGTTCGGTGAACTTGACGGCATTGCCGATGAGGTTGAGGAGCACCTGCCGCAGGCGGCTTTCGTCGCCCACGAGAACCTTGGGCAGCTCAGTCGAAAACTGCACGCTCAAGGTCAGTCCCTTTTCCCGCGCTCGTGCCTCGACCGACTCTGCGAGCCCCTCAACCAGGCGCCGGGGCTCGAACTCGCCGACGACCAGCTCAAGGCGTCCGGCCTCGATCCTCGACAAGTCCAGGATGTCGTTGATCAGCGTCAGAAGGGTCTTTCCCGAGCTCCTGATGGTGCTGGCATAGCTGCGCTGCTCCACGGTCAGCTCGGTCTTCAGCAGCAGGCTGTTCATGCCGAGCATCCCACTGAGCGGTGTGCGGATCTCGTGGCTCATCGCGGCCAGGAACTGCGACTTCGCCTGGCTTGCCGCTTCCGCGGCGGCCTTGGCGCGCGCCAACTCACGCTCGGCAGCGGTGATGTCGCGGAACACACTGACGACGCCACCGTCTGGCGTACGACGTTCGATCACGTCGATCACGTTGCCATCGCTCAACTCCTGTTCGTAAGTGCCGTACCCGCTGCGGTGCAGCGACAGCCGCATCTCGCGCCAAGCCTGGCGCTGCGCCTCGTCTTTGTCGTCGGGCACCAGCGCGCGCGCCGCGACGGCGACGAAGTGCTCGAATCCGACGCCCACGTTGATGATCGGGCGCAGCCAGGGAAACATCTCGAGGTATCGCTCGTTCCACACCACGACCCGGTCTTGCGCGTCGCACAGCAAGAAGCCATCGGTCATCGATGCGAGTGCGCGTTGCAAGATGTCCATGGCACGTGCGATCTCGAGCCGCGCGCGGGCTATCCGTCCGAGCTGCCATTGCGCCGCAGCTCCGGCCGCGATGATCAAGGCGACGAATGCGGTGGCAACTATCAGAATCGCCGCGCGGTCCTGCCGCCAATCAGCCAGGGCTGCGTCAATCGAAATGGCTGCCGCAACGCGCACCGATCGGTACAGCAATGGCCGAGCGGCAAGGATCGACGGCGCTGCATCCAGCCGCCCGGCGGCGCGCACAGCCGCGCCGGCCAGCGCTTCGGTCGGCAACGCCGTTTCGAGCCGTTCTCCGAGACGTGCGTCGATGGTCGGAACGCTCGCCAGAAGTTGGCCATCGTCGCGCTCCAGCGTGACCGACAGCCCCGGGATCTCGACTGCTTGGGCAAGGATCGTGATGATCAGCGGTAACGGCACCTCTGCAATCACCACCACGCGTCGCTGGGGAGTCAGCTGCAGCGGCCTGGCGAAGTAAAGCGCGCGCTCGGACGTCGCGTAGTTCAGGATCGGGGCGCTGAGGGTCAACGTCGGCGTCGGCTGCGCCATCGTGTCGCGGATGAAATCATCGGACAGGGGGGTCCCGAGGCGCTCGGTCTCGCTGCGGCCGGCTGCCAGCACCCGGCCCTGCGCGTCGATCACCGCCAGCTCACGCGCCAGGAGATTGCGCTTGACCACGCCCGCCAACAGGTGGTCGGCAACGACGCGATCGATCGCACCATCTGAAGCAAGCGATGGTACGAGCACGTCCCCCACGCCGGCCAATAGCACGTCGAGCGCAATCAGCGTCCGATTGAGCGCGGCCTCGGCACCACTGACGAACTGGACCGCGCGCCCTTCGCTCTCGCTGATCGCCTCGCTCTCTGCGCGGCTGATCAGCACCGCGCAAACGCCAGCCGCCGCGATCACGAATGCAGCGGCGACGCCCCAGACGGCGAAGACAATACGCTGGTGGGCCGTCTTGAAGAGGGGTCCCATTGCTGCGCCGTGATCTTTGTGAACCAAGAGGTCATCAGTGCGCGTTCAAGGCACGGCGATGCCGACGGCAGGGCCGACCGTCTGGCTCCATACCTGCGCGCACCGGGGTCCACAGCGTCGGATCCATCCGGGCAGGACGTTCGTGACAAGGATTTCGCTGCGCCTGAGCGCGTCCGCAGGGCGTTCGCGCACCTCGACCATGTTGCCCTTGCGACCATCCGCGCAGGACGACGCACCAATGTTGCAGGCAATGCCCTCGCCGGTCTCCTTGGCTGATTCGGCCCAGATCGCATCCTCGAGTCTTGGAAGTTCGCGACGCAGGAGCGCCCTCAGATCGCTGGGCAGCGTGTTCCATGCCTCGCGGTTGGCGACGAACACCGCCACGCCCCAATTGACCGGCATGGTAAAGATGTGACTCGTGACCTTGTCAAGGCCGATGGTGTTGCCCGACATGGTGCCGGTGATGGCACAGTCGATATTGCCGCTGCGCACATTTGAGACGATCTCGGCGAATCCGGTCTGCACCGGAATCGCACCGAGCGCGGTGACCCAGTCCGACTGCGATGAGCCGGAAATCCGCACACGTCGTCCGGCCAGCTCGGCGAGGCTGCGTAGCGGCTTGGTGCAGAAGGTGACCTGCGCGGGGTAGGTGTACAGCGCCAACAGTTCGATACCGTAGCGCTCGCGCAGCATCTTTTCCAGGTACGGCCGGAAGGCATCGACACTGCGTTTGAGCGACGCGGGGTCAGGATTCAACCCTGCAAGAGCGGGGGCCGCC
>JBDUAG010000093.1:0-10091 GCA_040004785.1 Burkholderiales bacterium
GCGCGCGTCGCGCGGCCGGTCTACGCGCCTGCGCTCGTCGCCTGGGTCGGCGGCCCGCGTGCGAACGTGTCCGTGAACATCGGCAGCGGCCCGGTCGGCTGGTTCCCACTCGCGCCGCGCGAGGTCTACGTGCCGAGCTACCGCGTCAGCCCACGCTACGCGCAGAACATCAACATCACGCACGTCACCAACGTCACCGTGATCAACAACGTCTTCAACAACCCGCAGGGGCCGCGCGAGTTCGACAACCGGCGCTGGCCCGGTGCCGTCACCGTCGTGCCCGCGGCTGTGATGACCTCGCGCCAGCCGGTCGCGCCCGCGGCCGCGCTGATGCGCCAGAACCCGGTCGGGCGCGAGTTCGCGAACCAGCCGGCGGGCGCACGCGTCGCCACGCTGATCGCGCCGCCGGTGGCGACGCCGCCGGTGCACAGCGTCGATCCGCGTCAGGTCCAGGTGCGGCCGCCGCCGGGGTTCGCCGAACGCCCGGTTGGCGCGCGACCCGGGTTCCAGCCACCCCAACAGGAACGCGATCACGGCGGGCGCGGCCGCGATGAAGCACGGCCCGAAGGCCCGCGGCCGATGCCGCCCGTGGTGCAGCAACCGGCGCCTGCCGTGCCGGTCGTGGTGGCGCCACCGGTGCACCCCGGTGCGCAGCAGCGTCCGCCGCCGCGGCTCGAAGACCGCAGTGACTTCCGTCGCCCCGGTCGCGATCGCATCGAGGCCGCGCCGCCGGCACCCGTCGCGGCGCCTGCGCCTGCGCCGGCTCCCGCGCCGGTGATCACGCGCCCGGTCGCACCGCCGCCGGCTCAGGAGGCGCCGATGATGCGCACGCAGCCGGTTCGTCGCGGCGATGAGCGTCCCGCGGAGCCGCCGCGGCCCGTGCGGCCGCCACCGGTGATGAACGAGCCGCGTCCGCCGCGCGTCGAGCGGCCTGCCCCTGCGCCGGCACCGCACCCGGTCGAACCGGCCCGGCCGGTAGAAGTGCAGCGTCCGGCCGCCGCGCCCGAGGCCAAGCGGCCCGCGCCGACGCCGCGCAACGAGCCGGCCGCCCCGGAACAGCGGCGCGGCGATCCGCGCGATACGCGCGAGCAGCAGCGCTAGGGCAGACCCTTCGTACCTTGCTCTATGGGCTCAGATTGCCAGCGCACACAGCGCTTGATGTGCGCTATCGCACAGACAGCGGCCGTCTAGTTCCGATACAAACAGCGAGATGAGCAACGCGAAGACGACTGAAGGTGACCCGATCCAGATGGCGGGTTTGCTGGCGGCCGACCACATCGCGGGGTCGGAACAGGCCACGCTGCTGCTGCTCGAGTACGGCGACTATGAATGTCCGTCCTGCGTCGAGGCCGAGCCGTTCACCCGGCACCTGGTCGAGGCGTTCGGCAAGCGCATGAAGTTCGTGTTCCGACATTTTCCGCTCGTCGAGGTTCATCCCCACGCCGAGTTGGCGGCCGAGGCCGCCGAGGCCGCAGCGGCGCAGGACAAGTTCTGGCCGATGCATCACCTGCTGTTCACCCATTCGCAGCACCTGAAGCTCAGTGCGCTCACCCACTACGCGGAGATGATCGATCTCGACATGCTGCGCTTCAACGCCGAGATGGCCGACCGCATCTACACCCAGCGCATCCATGAACATCGCCGCAGCGGCGAGCAGATCGGCCTGCGCGGATCGCCCACTTTCTTCTTGAACGGCAGCTTGGTCGACGTGTCGTTCGGACTGGGGCAACTCGAACGTGGCGTCCGTGCTGCATTGGGCGAACCGTGAAGCGCGCCGAGGCGCCGGGCTATCAGGGAGCGCGCAGGCTGAACCGATCGTCGCTGAGCATCTCGGCCACGGGCCGAGTCTCGGGCAGCACATAGACGACGCCGCGTTGGCGCCCGAGCAAGGGGCGCACGATGGCATCGTAGAACGCCACTGGAACGACGATGCAACCGTACGAGATCCGTTTGTCGTCGTTCCGCGCCGAAGCCATTCTCTCGTCGCGACGCTGGCTCACAGGGCTGGCCCGCAGCCGATGGATCGCGAGCGCGGCGTCGTAGTCGAACCAGACGATGTCTTCGCCGTGCGCGTTGTGCCCGGGCTCGGAGGCAAAGCGCCCGGCCGGCGTGGTGCGTTCGGCGGGCGCCAGACTCGTCGGCGTTCGCGAGGCGATGTCGGGGATCGACTCGTCGCCCACCGACAGACCCAGCAGCACCGGCGACTCGCCGACGAGGCGGCCGGTTGATGCGAACACATACAGCCGCGCGAGTTGCTTGTCGACAATCACGAACGGCAGGCCACCGTTGTCTTCGTTGTTGGCCACCCAGCGCGCCGCAAGATCGGCATCTGCGGGCAGACCGGGTTCGATGGCGATTGACGCCGTCGCCGGGGCGACCAGCACCGCCAAGATCCACGCCCACACCATCCTCGGCACGCCGCATCGTGTCGCCATCTGCTCCAACCCCCCCGTTGCGACGTGGAGTTTCGGGCATGTCGGAACATCTTGCGGGACGAATTTGCGATGGACGGATCGGATGTCGTGCGTTTGGTGGCTTTTCGCACGCTATCGCGTGGCGAGCCGGTACGCACCTTGGAAGACCTGCTGCAATGGCTTGATCTCGGGCAGCACGTAGACAACAGCTCGCGAGCGCCCGAGCGCCGGTTCGACCACCGAGTCGAAGAATGAGACCGGCACGTTGATGCAGCCGTTGGAAATTCGCTTGTCGTCGATCGAGTCGGTGGCAATGCGTTCGAAGCGACGCTCCTTGGGATCGATCACTTTCACGCGATGCATCGCGAGCGCCGAGTCATAGTCGACCCAGACCACCTTGTCGCCGGTCTCGTCGTGGCCTGGCTCGCTCACGAAGCGGCCGGCGGCAGTGGTGCGCTCATGGGGGCGAACTTGCGACAACGGCCGGTCACCGATGCCCGCGACCGATTCGTCGCCGACGGCCGAACCCAGCAGCACCAAGCTTGAGCCGATCAGTCCGGCATTGGCATCGAACACGTAAATGCGCGCGCCGCGCTTGTCGAGAATGGCGAACGGCAGGCGCTGGTTGTCGAGCGATTCGGCCACCCAATCGGCGACGTGTCTGGCCTCCGCCGACGGCAGCAGCAGCCCGCCGAAATCAGCGCGGCGCGCCGGCTGCGAGACCATCGACGCGCCAGAGGCGTGCGTCTGGCCTGGCGTCGCCGAAGTCGCGAAGCTCGCGACGCCGGCGGGTGGCAGCACCAGCACGGCAAGCGCAATTCCCAGCAACGCGCCGTGCTTCAGGCCAGCCAGTACGTCAGCGCAGGTCGATCGGTTGATGGCCGACATGCTGCGACGGTCGATGACCGGTTTTGCGGATCAGCCGCGATCCGCCTTCGGCGCGCGCTCCACTGGCGCAGCGCTGCTGTCGCTGCTCGTGGCGGCCGGCATGGTAGCGCTGCCCGTATCGGCGGCAGGCGTGGACGTGCTGCTCGGCAGCGGTGCCGGCGTGGGCACCGGTGCCGGCATCGGGGTCGGAGTCTGCGTGGCGGTCGAGTCGGTCGCTGCGGGGGCCTGCGTGGCACCGCCCGTCGTCTGGGCGTAGGCGAAGCCGATCCCGCCAGCAAGGGCGATGGCGGCAGCGAAAGTGGTCAGTGTTCGAGTGGTGTTCATCGTGACATTCCTTCTGAGTTGAGATGCCTCTGTGGACGACATCGGGAGGTGGACGAGCCGATGAGGACCGTCTGGATTCAGCTTAGGTGCTGAGATCAGCGCCGCAGTCGGACATCGGCGCCGCAGGCTGTAGGACAAGCGAGGTCACCAATTGCAGCCAGCTCACACCACCGCCTCGCGCGGCCGCGTCTCGACCGCAGACAACGTGCTGAGAAACGCATTGCTCCAGTCGTGCACGTCGTGTTCGCGGATCTGGGCCAGCAAGGTTGTGTGGCGCTCCCGCCGTTCGGCCAGCGGCATCCGCAGCGCGCGTTGAATGGCCTGCGCGGTGGCCGGAATGTCGTACGGATTCACGAGCAGTGCTTCGGGCATCTGCTCGGCCGCGCCGGCGAATCGTGACAGCACCAGCACGCCCGGGTCGGCTTCGTCCTGCATCGCCACGTATTCCTTCGCCACCAGGTTCATGCCGTCGCGCAGCGGCGTGACCAGAGCGACACGCGAACAACGGTACAGCGCCGGCAGGCGGCGTCGGGCCCAGGTGCGGTGGAGGTAGCGTATCGGCAGCCAGTCGAGCTCGCCGTAGTCGCCGTTGATCTCGCCGGCCAGGCCCTCGAGCTCGTGGCGCAGTTCATCGTAGGCCAGGACACTCTCGCGCGTCGGCGAGGCGATCTGGATCAGCGTTGCGCTGTTCAGGTTCTCGGGGTAGTTCGCCAGCAACTCTCGGAACGCGCGGAGGCGCTGCGGCAGGCCCTTCGAGTAGTCGAGCCGGTCGATGCCGACGAGCAGCCGCCGATGGCCGTACTGCTTCTTCAGCATGGCCTCGGTCTGCCGCGATTCGTTGCTGCCGGCCAAGCGCTGGAACTCACTCACGTCGATGCCGATCGGGTAAGCGCGCGCGATCACCTGGCGGCCCAGCGCCTCGAAGCGACCGTCGCCCAGCGCTCGCGCGCCTGCCTCCTCCTGGACGAAGCGCGCGAAGTGGTCGGCGTCCGAGCGGGTCTGCAGCCCGACCAGGTCATAGGCGAAGAACGAGCGCATCAGCCATTCGTGACCGGGAATCGCGGCGAGGATGGGCGGCGGCGGCAGCGGGATGTGGAGGAAGAAGCCGATGCGCTGCCGGCAGCCGAGCGCGCGCAGTTCGTCGGCCAACGGGATCAGGTGGTAGTCGTGCACCCAGATCACGTCATCGGGCCGCAGGAGCGGTGCGAGTTTGCGCGCGAACAGGCGGTTGACGCGCTGGTAGCCAGCGAAGAAGCCACCCGCAAAATCGGCCAGGTCGAGCCGGTAGTGGAAGGCGGGCCACAAGGCCTGGTTCGAATAGCCGGTGTAGTACGTGTCGTGGTCTGCCTTCGACAGATCAATCGTCACCAGCTCGACCGTGCCGGAGCGCTGGTGGTGGACCTCGCCCTCGCCGGGTGCACCATCGTTGATGACCTTGCCGCTCCAGCCGAACCACAGCCCGCCACTGCTCGCGAGCGCATCGCCGAGCGCCACGGCCAACCCACCCGCAGCCACCTTGCGAGGATCTCCGACGCGGTTGGAAACGAGGACGAGTCGACCGTTGCTGCTCATGACGACCTTGTTAAATGCGCGAGTCCCACGGGGCCGAAAGCCGCATCGCCGCGTTGATGATGCCCACCATCGAGTAGGTCTGCGGGAAGTTTCCCCACAGCTCGCCGGTGACCGGATGCGTATCCTCCGAGAGCAGCCCGAGCGGGTTGCGCACGGCCAGCAGCGCGTTGAAGATCTCGCGCGCCTGCTCGTGACGGCCGATGCGGGCGAGTGCGTCGATGCGCCAGAACGCGCAGATGTTGAACGAGGTTTCGGGCAGCCCGAAATCGTCCGGCGCCTCGTAGCGGCGCATGTAGGGGCCGTCGCAGAGCACGCGTTCCAGCGCGTCGACCGTCGCAACGAAGCGCGGGTCGTTCGGGTCGATCATGCCGACCTCGGCCATCAACAGCACGCTGG
This sequence comes from Burkholderiales bacterium, assembly GCA_040004785.1. Lineage (GTDB taxonomy): Bacteria > Pseudomonadota > Gammaproteobacteria > Burkholderiales > Burkholderiaceae_C > LMDS01. The sequence continues at coordinate 5,595 of JBDUAG010000093.1, forward strand.
CATCGAGTTCGCGGCCGCCGAAGCTCTCGACGAACGACTGTCGCTCCTCGCTCCATGCGTGCTCCAGCACCTTGGCGCGTATCAGTTCGGCGCGACGGTGCCAGAACGCGGCTCGATCGGCGAGGTCGAAGGTCTCGGCGATCTTGGCCAGGCGGTCGCACGCGGCCCAGTTCATCAGGACCGAGGAGGTGTGCACCCGCGCACGGGTGCGCAGCTCCCACATGCCGGCGTCGGGCTGGTCGTGGATCGCGAAGGCGCGTTCGCCGACGCGTTCGAGCAGTTCGAATTCCTCGCGCGTGCCGCGGCGCAACAGCCGCTGGTCGTGGAACGATTGAGCGGCGCCGAGCACGATGTTGCCATACACGTCGTGCTGGAAATGCTCGGCCGCCTGGTTGCCAACCCGCACCGGCCGATGGCCGCAATAGCCGCCGAGGTGCTCGAGGATGCGCTCCGGCAGTTCGCGCTCCAACCCGATGCCGTACAGCGGCTGGATGTGCTCGCCGACCGTGCTGCCCACGGCATCGCGCAGCCAGCGCAGGTAGTCCTCCATCGTGCCGACCTCGGAGAGGCTGTTGAGTGCGCGCACGACGAAGAACGCGTCGCGCAGCCAGCAGTAGCGATAGTCCCAGTTGCGCTCGCTCCCAGGAGCCTCCGGAATGCTGGTCGTCATGGCCGCGACGATCGCGCCGGTCTCCTCGAACAGGCACAGCTTCAGCGTGATGGCCGCGCGGATCACGGCCGCCTGCCATTCGAGTGGCACCGCGAGGCGCCGCGTCCATTGGCGCCAGTAGTGCGCCGTGTGCTCCTCGAGGTGGCGCGCACTTTCCTCGACGCCGCCTTCAAGCGTCTCGTCGGTTCCCAGCAGCAGGCTGACCGGACCGGTCAGCGAGAAGGCGGTCTCGTTGAGGATGTAGGTGATGGGCGCATCGGTCGTCAGGCGGATCGTCAAGTCGGGCCCGATGAAGCGCACGTGGTTGCTGCCACGCGTGCGCGCCGGCGTCGTGCGGCCCCAGTCGGCGCGCGGCCGCACGATCAGGCGAATGCGTGGGGCGCCCTGAATGGGCCGCACCCGGCGCACCAGCAGCATCGGCCGGAACGGCCGGTTGTGATGGAAGAAGCGCGGCGCGAAATCGGTCACCTCGATGCCGCCGCCCTGCGCATCGAACAGGCGTGTGCGCAGGATCGCAGTGTTGGCATCGTAGGACTGTTCGGTCTTCACGCAGCCTTCGAGCACCACCTGCGAACTGCCGTCCTCGCCGATGCCGTTGGCGGAGTCGAGCAGTGCGTGGAACACCGGGTCCGCGTCGAAACGCGGCATGCAGCACCAGACCAACCGCGCGCTCGCATCGATCAGCGCACTGATCGTGCAGTTGCCGATCAGGCCCAGGTTCAGGTTGGCCGCTACGTTCATGGCGTGTTCCGCTCCTCGCTGTGAAGGCCCGTGGTTTCGGCAGCGGCCTGCAGGAGCCAGGCGGCGACCGCGTCGGTGTCGGCCAGACGATAGCGCGCCTCGCTCTGGCCCGGCCCGACGCGTATGCCGAAGCCGCCCGCGGCCTGAACCGCCCGGATGCCGTCTTCGTCAGTGACATCGTCGCCAACGAACACCGGCAACCGGCCTGCAAATGGCGGTTCGGCCAGATAGGCTCGAACCGCGCTTCCCTTGGACACGGCGCGCTGCTTCAACTCGCACACGCAATGCCCGTCAAGCAACTCCCAGTCCAGCGCGGCGCCATGCGCTTCGGCCAAGGCCTCCGCGAGCAACTCGCGGCACATGTCCCCCAACTCGGGGCTCAATCGGAAATGAAGCGCCAGTCCGCTCGGCTTCGATTCGAGTACGAGCCCGGCGTGGCGCGCCGCGAGTCGACCGGCGCAGGCCACAACATTCGCTGGCGGCTCGGATTCGTGCAGTTCGATGAGCCCGCTCAGATTGCGTCGCTCGACGCCGTGCGCGCCCGCCCCCGCGAGCACCAAGGGGTGCAGGAAGGCATCGATCGCGGAGAGCGGTCGCCCGCTGACGATCGCCAGCGCGCCGTGGAGTCCTCGCCTCAGGGATTCCAGTGTCGGCACGACCCAGGCGGACACCGAGACATCCTGGGGACGCTGCGCCAAGCGCACCAAGGTGCCATCGAAATCAAGAAACAGGCCTGCGGACGGCGGCAAGCCCGGAGGATATGCGGGACGAGTCAGACGCATTCGACCCCGCGCCTACCGCCAGCCTCGATGCCAGCCACGGTCCCGGTGATGCCAGCCCCAACCCTCTCTCTGGTGATGCTCCCAGGCCCAGCCCGGCCCGGGGCTCTCATAGGCAGGCGCGACGTAGACCGTTGCTGCGCCCTGGACATACGCGGGACGCGCCGGGACGACAATGCAACCTGTCACGGCGGTCAGGACGGCAGCGCTGGCCAGTGCATAAAAAACGGTTTTCATGATCAGCTCCAGTCATCGGACGAGACGACTGTAGACCGAGCGCGCGTCGGGGGTCGTAGGACGGCACGACGTTGCACAAAAAACAGATGCTTGCAAACGTCGCCTGAGCCGGGCGCGGCGCGCGTCAGCGCACCAGTGGCCTGAGCACTGGCCAGACGTTGTCCAAAATGATCGGATGCGCCGCCGCCAGCGGGTGGATGCGATCCGGCTGAAACAGCGTTTCGGCCTGCGGGCCGTCGGCCACGCCCTTGAGCAGGAAAGGCACGAGCGCCGCGCCTTCGGTCTTCGCGACGGTGGCGAACAGGCTGGCGAACTCGTCGCCGTACTTGCGCCCGTAGTTCGGCGGCAGTTGCATGCCGGCGATCAGCACCTTGGCACCCGCGGCGCGAGCGGCCCGAGTCATCGCGGCGAGGTTGTCGCGCGTCATCGCGAGCGGCAGGCCGCGCAGCGCGTCGTTGGCGCCGAGTTCGATCACGACGACCCCCGGCTGGTGCTGCGCGAGCAGTGCCGGCAGGCGCGAGCGGCCACCCGACGTGGTGTCGCCGCTGATGCTGGCGTTGATCACGGTGGCCGCGATCTTGGCCTGGGTCAATCGCGCTTCGAGCAGCGCGACCCAGCCGCTACCGCGCTTCAGTCCGTATTCGGCCGAGAGGCTGTCGCCTACGACGAGCACCGTCGGTGCGGCGGCGTGCGCCGCGCGAGGCCAGGCCGCGCTGGCGGCGGAGGTGGCCAGCAACACGCTACAGTGCGCGAGCCACGCCCGCCGGGTCCGCCGTACTTCGCCATCATTCATGTCTGAACCCATCATTGCCGTCGAACGTGTCACCAAGCAGGTCCAGGACTCCACCGGCACGCTGACCATTCTCCATGAGATCGCCTTCACGCTCGCGCCGCGCCAGTCTGCGGCGATCGTCGGGGCTTCGGGCTCCGGCAAGAGCACGCTGCTGTCGATCATCGCGGGCTTGGACACACCGACCACCGGCACCGTGCGCCTCGCCGGGGCCGACCTGTTCGCGATCGACGAAGACGCGCGCGCCGCAGTGCGCGCGGCCAAGGTGGGGTTCGTGTTCCAGAGTTTCCAGTTGCTCGGCAACCTGAATGCGCTCGAGAACGTGATGCTGCCGCTGGAACTGCAGGGCCGCAGCGATGCGCGTGCGCAGGCCACCGAGATGCTCCGCCGCGTGGGCTTGAGCGAGCGGCTGCGTCACTACCCGAAGGTGCTCTCGGGTGGAGAGCAGCAACGCGTCGCGCTGGCACGGGCCTTCGTGATGGAGCCGGCGGTGCTGCTGGCCGACGAGCCGACCGGCAGTCTCGATTTCGCCACCGGCGAGACCGTGATGGAGCTGATGTTTGCGCTCAACCGCGAGGCCGGCACGACGCTGGTGCTGGTCACCCACGACCGGGGCATCGCGGCGCGCTGCGACCGGCAACTGCGGATCGAGGCTGGGCGTCTGGTCGACGAGGCGTAGGCATCACCGAACAAGGGCGCTAAGGGCGCCAGCGGCGCCCTTGTCTGTCGCGAAGCGCCCGATTACTGGCTGAATTTGTAGTCGGTCTTGGCCTTGGTGCGGATCTCTTCGACGAACGCACCCACCTTCTGCTGCTCCATGCGCTGCTTGAGCTGGCCTTTCACGTCGTCGAACGGCGGGAACTGCGCCTCGCGCGTGTCGTCGAGCCGGATGATGTGGTAGCCGAACTGCGACTTGACCGGCTCCTCGGTCATCTCGCCCTTCTTCAGCTTGACCATCGCCTGCGAGAACTCGGGCACATACGAGCCCGGCGCGGCGAAATCGAGGTCGCCGCCGTTGGCGCCCGATCCCGGATCCTTCGAGTTCTTCTTCGCGAGTTCCTCGAAGCTGGCGCCGCCCTTGATCTGCGCGATGAGGGCCTTGGCCTCGTCTTCCTTCTCGACTAGGATGTGGCGGGCGCGGTATTCGGTGCCGGCCGACTGGGCCTTGAACTTGTCGTAGTCGGCCTTGACGTCGGCATCCGTCACGGTGTTCTTCTTCGCGAAGTCCTGCGTCAGCAGCTTGGTCAGCACCGACTGGCGTGCCTGCTCCATCTGCTGCT
>JBDUAG010000596.1:0-2998 GCA_040004785.1 Burkholderiales bacterium
TGCCGACCATCGTGCTTGGCACCAACCCGCTGGCGGTGATCGCGCGCATGACGCGATCGGCCATGCTCGAAGTGCTAGGCGAAGACTACATCCGCACCGCCCGCGCAAAGGGCCTGTCGCGCTTTCGCGTGGTGGCGCTGCATGCGCTGCGCAACGCGCTGATCCCGGTGGTCACGGTGATCGGGCTGCAGGTCGGCGTGCTGTTCACTGGCGCCATCCTCACCGAAACCATCTTCTCCTGGCCCGGTGTCGGCAAATGGCTGATCGAAGCGATCGGGCGGCGCGACTATCCGGTGCTGCAGGGCGGCATGCTGCTGCTGGGCGCGATCGTGATGCTGGTCAACCTCCTGGTCGACGTCGCCTACGGCGTCATCAACCCCCGGATCCGGCAGGCCCGATGAGCGCGGTGCCTCTCGCCACCACCATCGCATCGGCGCCGCCGGGCCGCTGGCGCGAGTTCTGGACGTCGTTCTCCGCCAACAAGGGCGCGGTCGCCGGGTTGGTCGTGATCGTGCTGCTGTTGCTGGTGGCGCTGTTCGCGCCCTGGATTGCACCTAACGCGCCGAACGAAACCGACAGCGCGGCCTTCCTGCGGCCACCGGCCTGGCAGGAAGGCGGCTCCGCCCAGTTCCTGCTCGGCACCGACGCGATCGGGCGCGACATCCTTTCGCGCCTCATGTACGGCGCGCGGCTGTCGCTGTCGATCGGCATCGCGGTGGTCGCGATCTCGGTGGTCGTGGGCATCGCGCTCGGCCTCATCGCAGGCTTCTTCCGCGGCGTGATCGAGATCGCGATCATGCGGCTCATGGACATCGTGCTCACCTTGCCGAGCCTGCTGCTCGCGATCGTGATCGTCGCGATCCTCGGGCCGGGGCTCATCAATGCGATGCTCGCAGTCGCCATCGTGGTGCTGCCGCACTATGTGCGCATCACGCGCGCCGCGGTCATCACCGAGGTCTCGCGCGACTACGTGACCGCTGCGCGCATCAGTGGCGCCGGCCTGCTGCGGCTGATGTTCCACGAGGTGCTGCCCAACTGCGCGGCGCCGCTGATCGTGCAGGCCTCGCTCGGCGTATCCACCGCCATCCTCGATGCCGCGGCACTCGGCTTTCTGGGCCTCGGCGCCCAGCCGCCGTCGCCCGAATGGGGCACGATGCTGGCCGACGCGCGCGAGTTCGTGCTGCGCGCCTGGTGGGTCGTCACCTTTCCGGGCCTTGCGATCCTCGTGGCGGTACTGGCCTTCAACCTGCTGGGCGATGGCTTGCGCGACGCGCTCGACCCGAAGCTGAAAAGATGAGCGCCGCGCCGGGCCGCCCCAAGCAAGCTCGCGCCCCCTCGGGGGGCGGCGAGTACACGGCAGTGACGAGCGTGGGGGTGCCATGAGCCTGCTCGACATCCGCGACCTTCACGTCGAGTTCCCCACGCAGGGCGGGATCATGCACGCCGTCGAAGGCGTCAGCCTGCGCGTCGACGAAGGCGAGGTGCTCGGCATCGTCGGCGAATCCGGCTCCGGCAAGAGCGTCACGATGATGGCGCTCATGGGGCTGATCGGCCACCCGGGCCGCGTGCGCGCACAGCACTTGCGCTTTGCCGGTCACGACTTGCTCGGCATCAGCGACCGCGCGCGGCGCAACCTGGTCGGCAAGGACGTGGCGATGATCTTCCAGGAGCCGACCACCAGCCTCAACCCCTGCTTCACCATTGGCTTCCAGATCGTCGAAACGCTGCGCCTGCACCTGAAGCTCGACAAGCGCGCGGCGAACAATCGCGCGATCGAGCTGCTTGAACAGGTCGGCATTCCGGCCGCGGCCTCGCGCATCGGCGCCTATCCGCACCAACTGTCGGGCGGCATGAACCAGCGCGTGATGATCGCGATGGCGATCGCCTGCAACCCGCGCCTGTTGATTGCCGACGAGCCGACCACGGCGCTAGACGTCACGATCCAGGCCCAGATCCTCGACCTGCTGCGCAACCTGCAGAAGGAGCGCGGCATGGCGCTGGTGCTGATCACGCACAACATGGGCGTGGTGGCCGACATGGCCCAGCGCGTGGCCGTGATGTATGCCGGGCAAGTCGTCGAGCAGCAACGGGTCGACCGCCTGTTCGCCGCGCCGCAACACCCCTACACCGAGGCGCTGCTCGCGGCCCTGCCCGAACGCGCAGCGCCCGAAGGCCGGCTCGCCACCATCGCCGGGGTGGTGCCCGGCGTGCACGATCGGCCTGCCGGTTGCCTGTTTGCGCCGCGCTGCACGTACGCCACCGCCCACTCGCGCGCCGTGCGCCCCGAGCTCAAGCCGATCGCCGCGGGCGAAGGCGGCGAGGTACGCTGCCACTATGCGCTCGGCGACCCGAACCGCGCGGTGTTGATCGCGCGCGACGGGCCGCAACCGGTACAGGTGCCGCCATGACGGCTGAGCTCGTTGCCGAGGCCGTCGGCCTGCGGAAGGTCTACGACATCCGGCGCGGCATGTTCCGCGCGCCCGCGCATCTGCAGGCGGTCGGCGAGGTGTCGTTCCAGCTCGCGCGCGGCCGCACGCTGGGCGTGGTGGGCGAATCGGGTTGCGGCAAGTCGACGCTGGCGCGCATGGTCACGCTGATCGAGAAGCCCACAGCCGGCAGCCTCACGCTGGTGGGCGTCGATGCAGTCCACACCCCGGCCGAGCGCAGGCGCGAGCTGCGCCAGGCGGTGCAGCTGGTGTTCCAGAACCCCTATGGCTCGCTCAATCCGCGCAAGAAGATCTCGGCGGTGCTCGAAGATCCGCTGGCCATCAACACGACGATGGGTGCCACCGAGCGCGCCGCGAAGGCGCGCGAGATGCTTGCGCGCGTCGGCCTGCGGCCCGAGCATGCCAACCGCTATCCGCACATGTTCTCGGGCGGGCAGCGCCAGCGCATCGCGATCGCACGTGCGCTGATGCTGTCGCCGCGGCTGCTGGTGGCCGACGAGCCGGTGTCGGCGCTCGACGTGTCGATCCAGGCCCAGGTGCTGAACCTGCTG
>JBDUAG010000597.1:0-2998 GCA_040004785.1 Burkholderiales bacterium
GCTGGCCTTCGGTGACCACCTGGCCGCGCTCGAAGCGCAGCGCGGTGACCAGGCCCGCGTACGGCGCCACCAGCGTGGCGTAGCCCTCGCGGTTGCGCGTCAGCTCGAGCTGGCGACGCGCCTGATCGAGTCGGGCGGCTGCCGCATCGGCGCGCGCCTTCTGGCGCTCGTGGTCGGCTGCGCCCACGGAGCCGTCGGCCAGCAGCCGGCGAAAGCGCGCCTCGTCGGACGCGGCTTGCTGCGCATCCACCGAAGCCGCCTGCACCTGGTCGGCGGCGGCGCTCACGGCGAGCCGATAGTCGGCCGGGTCCAGGCGGGCAAGCGGCTGACCCGCCTTCACGACGTCGCCGACCTCGACCAGCCGATCGACCACCTTGCCGTCAGTGCGAAAACCCAGGTCGGTCTCGACACGGGCGCGCACCACGGATGTGAAGCTGCGCGTTTGCGCGGACGCCGCCTGGGTCACGGTGGTCACGAAGACCGGCTTGACGACGGCGACGGGAGCGGGCGGGCCGCCGCAACCGGTCAACTGCACGCAGGCGGCGGCCACGGCCAGGAGGGACACGGCGGGGAAGGTCTTGTTCACAGGGGCGTCCTTTGGGGAATTGAAGTGATCTCGGCATGGGCCCGGGCCGGCGCGAAGCCGCCGCCGAGTGCCTTGTAGAGTTGAACGTCGGCCAGCACCTGTTGCAGGTGGCTGTCCGACAGGGCGAGTTCGCTGGCGAGAACCGAGCGTTGCACGTCGAGCAGCACGAGCAGGTCGATCTGGCCCTCGCGCTGCAGCGACTGAGCGCGCTGCAGCGAGCGGCGACGATGCTCGGCGGTGCTGCTCAGCGCAGCGGCTCGCTTGGCTTCTTCGGTGCGCACGAGCAGGCTGTCCTCGACCTCTTGCACGGCCACGAGCACCGACTTCTGCCAGGCCAGCAGCGCCTCCTCGCCGCGCGCCGACTGCACCCGGATGCCGGCGTCGATGCGCCCGGCATTGAAGATCGGCGCGGCGAACGCCAGCGCGACGTTCGAGAAGTGCACCGGTGCGAGATCGAGCGCGTTCAGCCGCAGGTCTTCGCTGCCGAACACGGCACTCAGGAACAGCTTGGGCCACCACTGCGCCCGCGCCTCGGCACCGCGCAGCATCTCGGCCGCGACGCGCCCTTCGGCGGCGATCAGGTCGGGGCGGCGCCGCAGCAGATCGCTGGGCTGGCCGGTGCCGATCTCGCGCGCGGCGGGCCAGGCAAAGCCCGCGGCCTCGTCGACGACGCGCGCCGACGGGTTGCGGCCGAGCAGCACGGCCAGTCGGGTCTGCGAGGTGCCAGCCAGCAGGCGCAACGCCGGCACCTGCGCATCGAACGCCGCGGCCTCGGCGCGCGCACGGTCCAGGTCGAAGGCACTGGCCTCGCCTTCGCGCAGGCGGCTCTCGACGCGCGTGGCCGTCTCGCGTTGGGCATCTGCCAGGGCCTGCACGATGCGCAGCCGCTCTTGCGCGCTGCGCAGCACGAAATACTGCCGCGCCACCTCGCTGGCCACCAGCAGCCGCGCACCGTCCACACCCGCCGCTGCGGCTGCGGCATCGGCCTGTGCCGCATCGCGCGCCGCGCGCACGCCGCCGGCCAGGTCGATCTCCCAGGCCACATCGAGAGCGGCGCGCAGCGCGCGCGTGTCGGGCAGTCCTTGCTTGACTGCGTCCGGCAGGCCGCTGTCGCTGCGCGAGGCCGATGCCTGCAGGCTCAGCGTGGGCCACAGGCGCGAACTCTGGGCATCGCGGCCCGCGCGAGCCTGGGCGACGCGTTGCAGGGCGATGGCCACGTCCTGGTTGGCGGCCAAGGCCTCATCGACCAGCGATGTCAGCGTCGGGTCGCCGTAGCCGGCCCACCAGGCACCGTCGAGCGTCTGTGCGGCGGCCGAAGCCGGATCGCCCTGCGCAAAGGCGGTGGTCAGCGGCACCGACGGCACCGGAGCCTGCACGGGCACTACCGAACAGGCCGACAAGAGGGCCAGCAGCGCCAGAGCGACAGGGCGGATCGCCCGGGCGCCGGGGGCGAGGCTGCGATGCAGAGGAGGCGTCATGACGTGATTCATATACTGGACTATTAAGTCCAGTAAGTGTACTTGCCTATACTAGACTGTCAAGTACATTAAACAGATGCCCAAGAACGAAACCGACAACGATGCCGCGCTGAAGCCGCGGCGCGGCAGGCCGCGCGATCCCGAGCGCACCCGGCGCATCCTCGAAGCGGCGCGCAGCCACTTCTATGCGCACGGCCTGGAGCGCGCGAGCGTGGACGCCATCGCCGCCGAGGCCGGTGTCTCGAAGATGACCATCTACAGCCACTTCGGGTCCAAGGAGGGGCTCTTCGAGGCGGGGGTCCGCGACCGCACCGAGCGCGTGGTGGGCGGCCTCGCGGGCGCCGAAGCGCTGGACCCGAAGCAGCCCCAGAAGGCGCTGCTGGCCATCGGCGAGCAATTCCTGACGCTGGCGCGCGAGGACGAGGCGTTGGGGCAGTTCCGCTCGGTCTACGGCGCCGCGGGGGCGCAGCCCGCGGCCTGCCAGGCCTTCTACCGCCAGGGGGCCGACCGGCTGATCGGCGACCTGGCCGCGTACCTGCGCCGCGCCGACACGGCCGGTACGCTGAAGGTGCGCAACCCGCGCCAGGCGGCGGACCTGTTCCTGGCAATGTTCCTCGGCGACGGCCACATCCGCGGGCTGCTGATGCTGGACATGCCCGATGCCCGGGAGAACAGGGCCCTGCTTCGGGAAGCGGTGCGGGTGTTCATGGCAGCCTACGCGGAAGTCACCTGAGACGGCGCGGGCTGGCCCCCAGCGGCGTCAAGTCTTGGCAGCCCCCTGACGCGCCGGTCTGCGCCTTGGCGCACCGGACGCAGGCTCGGCTTGTTCGGCATCGGTGGCATCCGCAGGCACATGGCCGAGCGGCGCGAGGAGCGCGTCCAGCACGTCGTAGGCTTGCTGCAAGGTCTCGACGCCGACCAGCTTCTCGATGTC
>JBDUAG010000598.1:0-2985 GCA_040004785.1 Burkholderiales bacterium
CACGGCTCGCGTACTGGATGTCCTTCTGCCGCCCCATCACCTGCCAGATCGATTCAGGCTCGGGTCCGGTCTGATGCCACACGTTGACCGCGAAGATCAGCGAATCGCGGCGTGGGTTGTCGTCGAGCACGGCCTCGATCGGCGTGTTGGAGTAGATGCCACCGTCCCAGTACGGGTGCCCGTCGATGCGCACGGCCGGAAAGGCTGGCGGCAGGGCGCCCGAGGCCAACACGTGCTCGACGGCGAGGGTCTCCTTGGCGCTGTCGAAGTAGCGCATCGCGCCGCTGCTCGCGTTCACGGCACCGACCGTCAGGCGGGTGCCGCTGCGGCGCAGCGAATCGAAGTCGACCAGCTCGCCCAGCGTGCGGCGCAGCGGCTCGGTGCTGTAGTAGGCGGCCTTCTCGACCCCCACGCTGGCCCGCGTGCCCCGCAAGGCGGCGAGGTTGGGCTCGAAGAAGGCCGGAATGCCGTGCATCACGGTGGTCATGTTCGCAACGAAGTTGCCGATGCCGAGCCAGTCGAGCGGCCCGGCCAGCGTGGCCGGCGACTCGACGTGGCTCCAGAACGCGTTCAGCCGATCGATGCGCTCGTCGCGCGCGTTGCCGGCGATGAGCGCGGCGTTGATCGCGCCGATCGAGGTGCCGATCACCCAGTCCGGCTCGATGCCCGCATCGTGCAGCGCCTCGTAGACGCCGACCTGGTAGGCACCGAGCGCACCGCCGCCTTGCAGCACGAGGACGATCTGACCGATGGGGTTGCCGCTCTGGGATGCCCGTGCGGCCTTCGAGGCTGGTCTGGGTGCATGTGTGACTGTCATGTGAGGTCTCCTCGAGTCGGAGCTGCGCGCCCCGTGCCTCGTTAGTGGCGCTGATGAACCCGGGCTTACATCATCTTTTCCATCATCGTTTCGGGCTTGTGGTCGTTCACGATGTCGCCGATCGTCAGATCGACCGGCTGGTTGCCGCTGTTCTTCCACCAGTGCTTGGTGCCAAGGTATTCGCGTGCGACATCGCCGGCCTTGTGCAGGATCGGCACCGAGCACTTGCTGCTGTTCTCGTAGATCTCGCCGCTGTTGACCATGATCAGCGCGGGCCGGTCTTCGTGGCTGTGCAGCGGCACGATGCCGCCGGGGGCGATCGTCATGTGGCGCAGGCGCAGGCGGCGCTGGTCGAGCTTGACGTTCTCCTTGGACAGATCGACCGAGGCGAGTTCGGTGTCGATGACCCCGACCGGCGCACTGGGTGCACCCGTCAGCGGGTTGGCCGCGGCCTTGCCGGCCGGGCATTCGCCGGCATGGGCGAGGCCGGTGAGCGCGAACGACGCGGCGATCGTGAGCTGGGCAAGGCGGAACGTGAATACAGTGGTCTTCATGAAGATTCTCCTGAGGGTTGGGGGTGTGAAACGGAAGGGCGAAATGGCGCAAGGGCCGGGGAAATCACTGCGCCGTCCAGCCGCCTTCGATGGGCAGCACGGCACCGGTGATGGAGGCGGCATCGGCGGAGCAAAGGAACGCGGTCAGCGCAGCGACCTGCTCGACGGTGACGAACTTCTTGGTGGGCTGCGCGGCGAGCAGCACGTTGCGGATCACTTCTTCTTTCGTGATGCCGCGCGCGCGCGCCGTGTCGGGGATCTGGTTCTCGACGAGCGGTGTCAGCACATAGCCGGGGCAGACGGCATTGACGGTGATGCCGGCCTCGGCGGTTTCGAGCGCAACCGCCTTCGTGAAGCCGGCGACGCCGTGTTTGGCCGTGACGTAGGCCGACTTGTACGGGCTGGCCACCAGCGCATGCGCCGACGCGATGTTGACGATGCGCCCGAAGCCGCGGCGCTTCATCGCCGGCAGCGCCAGCCGCACGGTGTGAAAGCTCGCCGACAGGTTGATCGCGAGGATCGCGTACCACTTGTCGACGGGGAAGTCCTCGACCGGCGCGACGTGCTGGATGCCGGCGTTGTTGATCAGCAGGTCGATGCAGCCGAACTCGGCCAGGGCCTTGCCCATCATCGCCTCGATTGCTTCGGGCTTGCCCATGTCGGCACCGTCGAAGCGCACCTGGACGCCATGGCGTTCGGCCATGCCGGCGCGCAGGTGTTCGATCTCGGCGGCGTCGCCGAAGCCGTTCAGGACGACGCTGGCGCCTTGCGCGGCGAGCGTCTGCGCGATGCCCAGGCCGATGCCCGAGGTCGAGCCGGTGACGAGGGCGGTCTTGCCGATGAACATGAAGATCTCCTGGCTGTGTTTTTGCGGTGCCGGAAGAGTAGGCAGCGGCAGGCCGGAGCGGAAATGGCATCAATTCATCGGCCGATCAGCATCAGTTATCACGATCGGTGTAAGGATCTGCGCGCGCCGTCGACGGGTACGGGTATGGAGCTCTACCAGATCCGCTACTTCCTGGCCGTGGCCGACACGCTGAACTTCACGCGCGCCTCGGAGCGCTCGTTCGTCTCGCAGCCGGCGCTGACCAAGGCGATCCAGCGCCTGGAGGAGGCCATTGGCGGGCGGCTGTTCGATCGCACCAAGAACTCGGTGCAGCTCACTGCGCTCGGCCACGCGATGCTGCCGAACTTCCGCCAGATCTACGACAGCGCCAACCACGCACGCGAACAGGCACGGCGCCTGACCCGCGATCACCACGAGGTCGTGCGCGTCGGCGTGATGTGCACGATCGATTTCCACCAGGTGCTGCCCGGTTTCATCGAGAGCCAGGAGGGCCGCAACGAGGTGACGCTGAGCTTTCGCGAAGGCAACCTCGAGGGGCTGACGGACGCGCTCGACCAGGGCGACGTCGATATCGGGATCATGTGCTCGCCCTACGAGATTCCGAAACGCTTCCTGGCGACACCGCTGTTCCGCGAGGACTACGTGGTCGCGATCGGCGACGACCATCGCTTCCATGGCCGCCAGGCGATCGAGATGGCCGAGCTGAACCGCGAGCGCTACTGCGAGCGCGTGATGTGCGAGTTCTCGGTCTACATCGAGCGGCTGCT
>JBDUAG010000599.1:0-2974 GCA_040004785.1 Burkholderiales bacterium
CTGATGCTGATGCTGTTCTCGACCGGCGCGGTGCTGGTGTTCATCAACTTCCTGGGGCTGCGCCAGGCCGTCACGCCGGCGCCGCTGCTCGGCCGCATGACGAGCACGATGCGCTGGCTGATCCTGCTTCCGGCCGGGCCGGGCGCCTTGTTGGGTGGCTGGCTGGGCGAGCATTTCGGGCTGCGTTCGGCGCTCGGGTTCGCGGGCGGCAGCGCGCTGTTGCTGGCGCTGGTGGCGTGGCGTGCACCGGTGATCCGCAACGTGCGCACGCTGCCGCAACCCGAGCCGGAACGCGACTGGATCGGTGCGGAGGCCGACGTGCGCGCCGCGAATCCGCTCGTCGAGGCGCCGTGACGAACCGACCCGGGCCGGCCCTCGGGGACAATCGGGCGCCATGGACACCCTCGCCTTCGTACTCGACCTGATCGTGCACGTCGACGTGCATCTGCGCAATTTCGTGGCAGCTCACGGTGCCTGGGTCTACGCACTCTTGTTTCTGATCATCTTCGTCGAGACAGGGCTGGTGGTCACGCCGTTCATGCCGGGCGATTCATTGCTGTTCGTCGTCGGCGCGCTGTGCGGGCTGGGTCTGATGAGCCTTCCGCTGGCAATGGCGCTGCTGACGGCGGCGGCCATCGCCGGCAACCAGTGCAACTACGCGATCGGCCGCTACTTCGGCCCGAAGGTGTTTCGCTGGGAGCACTCGCGCTACTTCAACCGGCACGCGTTCGACCTGACGCACGAGTTCTACGAGAAGTACGGCGGCGTCATGATCGTCGCTGCGCGCTTCTTGCCGCTGCTGCGTTCGTTCGCGCCGTTCGTGGCCGGCGTCGCCGAGATGCGGCGTGCGCGCTTCACCTTTTTCGACGTGACCGGCGGCGCGCTGTGGGTGGTCAGCCTGACGCTGGCCGGCTACCTGTTCGGCAACATCGCGTGGGTGCAGGCCAACCTGGACAAGATCATCCTGGCATTGCTGGGGGCGACCGTGTTGATCGCGCTGGTCGGCAGCTGGCGCGGCAAGCGGGCTGCGCGACGCAGATCGCTCGCTCAGGCGCCAACCGGAGAGTCGGGCGAGAAGTGATCGACCGCGTCGGTGATGATGCCGTCGACGCCGAGCGCGAGCAGGCGCTGCGCGGTCGCCTCGTCGTTGACCGTGTAGACCAGCGCGCGCAGGCCGGCGCCGTGCAGCTGCGCGATCACCGCGGCGTTCATCAGTTGGTGGTTCGTCACGACGGCCACGCAGCCGAGCGCTTGGGCGTCGGCGAACCAGCCGTCGTGCAGCGCATCCAGCAACAGCGCGCGCGGCCAGCGGTCATCGGCATCCCTGGCGGCGCCCAGCGCGTCGCGGCTGAACGAGCTCAGCAATGGCGGCACGGCCTGGCCGGCCCACAGCCGCGCGACCTCTTGCGCGACGGTGCGGCCCGTTGCGATCTCATCGCCCGGCGTCGGCTTGATCTCGATGTTGAGCGCGAAGCCGTTGCCGATGCAGTAGGCCGCGATGGCAGACAGGCCGGGCAGCGGTTCGCCCGCGAACGCGCGGCTGTGCCAGGCGCCGGCGTCCAGCCGCGACAGCGCTGCCCAATCGAGTCGCGAGGCGGTGCCCCGGCCCGTCGAGGTGCGCTCCAGCGTCGAATCGTGCAGCAGGAAGGGCACGCCGTCGGCGCTGAGCTTCACGTCGCACTCGAACGCACGGTAACCGTGGCTCGCGCCAAGGCGGAACGCGGCCAGCGTGTTCTCTGGGGCGAGCTTGCCGGCGCCGCGGTGCGCGATCCACAGCGGGTAAGGCCACGCAGTGCTCATCCTATTAATAGCCACCTCACAGGCGCTTCTGCGTGCCGGCATCGAACCAGTGCATGTGCTCCGGCACGAGCTGCAAGGTCACCGTGTCGCCGACCTTGGGGGGCGTCAGGGTGGCATCGATGCGCGCGGTGAACAGCGTGTCGCCGACGCGGCCGTAGATCAGGCGTTCGGCGCCGAGCATTTCGAGAGCCTCGACCTTCAGTGACCAGCCCGAGGCACCGGCCTGGCTCAGGCCCACATGCTCGGGCCGCAGGCCCAGGATCAGCTCGCCGGCGCGTGGTGCGGCCACCGGCAATGCGAGCGTCTGCCCGGCGACCTCGAAGCGCGAGCCATCGGCATGGCCCTTGATCAGGTTCATCGGCGGCGAGCCGATGAAGCCGGCGACGAAGGTGCTGGCGGGTGTGTGATAGACCTGCTCGGGCGTGCCGATCTGCTCCATGCGGCCGGCGTTCATCACGATCATGCGCTGCGCCAAGGTCATCGCCTCGACCTGGTCGTGCGTCACGAACAGCGAGGTGACGCCGAGGTCGGCGTGCAGCTTCTGGATCTCGAGCCGGGTCTGCGCGCGCAGCTTGGCGTCGAGGTTCGAGAGCGGCTCATCGAACAGGAACACCTGCGGTTGGCGCACGATCGCGCGGCCCATCGCGACGCGCTGGCGCTGCCCGCCCGAGAGCTCGCGCGGCTTGCGCTGCAGATATGGGCCGAGCTCGAGGATCTTCGCGGCCTTGTCGACCCGTGCCTTGATCTCGTCCAGCGGCACCTTCGCGATCTTCAGGCCGTAGGCCATGTTGTCGAACACGCTCATGTGCGGGTAGAGCGCGTAGTTCTGAAACACCATCGCGATGTCGCGCTCGCTCGGCTCGGTGTCGTTGACGACGCGCCCGCCGATCGAGATCGTGCCGCCGGAGATCTCTTCGAGCCCGGCGACCATGCGCAACAGCGTGCTCTTGCCGCAGCCCGACGGCCCGACGATGACGATGAATTCGTGGTCGGCGATTTCGGCGCTCACGCCGTGGATCACGGGGTTCGCCTTCGGACCGGTGCCGTAGCGCTTGACGACGTCTTTGAGGGTGATGGATGCCATGCCTTCTTCTCTTCTTATTTCTCGGTGTCGACCAAGCCCTTGACGAACCAGCGCTGCATGAAGATCACGACGATCGCCGGCGGGATCATC
>JBDUAG010000600.1:0-2974 GCA_040004785.1 Burkholderiales bacterium
AGGTAGTTGTAGTTGCGGTAGGCGTTGCCGGTCCAGATGCGCTCGACGATCATGGGGAGGCTCCGAGAGACGAAGCGGCCATTGTAGGAAGCACGTCGCGACCTTGCCGGTTGACGGCCTAGAACGGCGACGGCACGCCCAGCTTCGCGCTCCAGTGCTCGATCTCGACGCGCAGCCCGGGCTCGATCGGGATGCCGTGCACCAGGCGCTTCGCCTGCTCTTCCAACTCCGGATCGCCCGGCATGCGCGGCCCACCGGGCTCGGCGGCCAGCGTGCGCGCGATGTGCTCGATGGTGATCGCGAACGACGCGCCGCCGGCGAAGCGCAGCGGGTCGAGCGCGATCATGAAGGCGCCGATGCGGCGCGGCTTGGTCAGCTCGGCGTACATCGGGCCGATCTGGGGGCCGTAGAGGTTGCCGTGCAGCGGGCCGCACAGCAGCTCGACGACGAGCGCGAGGCCGTAACCCTTGTGGCCGTAGTCGAGCCCACCGAGTGGGCGCAGCGCGTTCGCGTCGACGGCCGATTCCGTCGGCGCGCCCTGCGCATCGACGACCACGTCGCGCGGCAGCGGATGCTGCTCGCGGCGCGCGTTCATCACGCGGTTCCAGGGGATCGAAGTCGTCGCCATGTCCAGGCACACCGGCTCGCCACCTTCTCGCGGGAACGCCATCGCGATCGGGTTCGTGCCGAGGAACGGCAGGTGTCCGCCGTGCGGTGCGGCGATCTTGTCGGAGTGGGTGAACGCCATCCCGATCAGCCCTTCGCGCGCGGCGACGCGGCTGTACAGCCCGACCGCGCCGCAGTGTGACGAATCGCTGACGCCGACCGCGGCGATGCCGCTGGCGCGCGCCATCTCGATCGCCACCCGCATCGCGCGGTGCGAGACGACGATGCCGAGGCCCTGATCGCCGGCGACCTGCGCGGTGGCTGCACCGCTGGGCGTCACGACGATCTCCGGCCGCGCCTTGACCCCGCCGTGCGCGATGCGGTTCAGGTAGTGAGGCAGGCGCGCGATGCCGTGCGAGTCGATGCCCCAGAGGCTGGTCTGCACCAGGCTGTCGGCGACGCACTGCGCGTCGGCCTCGCTGACGCCGGCAGCACGCAGACACGCTACGCCCCACGCGGTGAGCGCCGCGGCGGGCGTGGGGCGGCTGTCGGGGTGAACGGGCTGGATCATGGCTGCGCGTCGAGGGTGGGAAGCACGCCGCGCTGGCGCAGCGCGACCAGGTGGCGCGCGATGGCGCTGACGAAGCGCGGGTCGTGGCCGAGGTCGCCGAACACCGGTGCGAACTGGGTGACGTGGGTCACGCCGTCGTGCACCGAGCGCTCGATCGACGCGATGCGTTCGGTGAGCTCCGCGGCGAGCGGGTCGGCGATCGCATGCGTCGCGCCGGTCTCGTCGATGCCGCGCAGGTAGTGGATCCACGCGGCGATCGCGAGCGCGAGGCGGTCGTAAGGTTTGCCGGCGTTGACGCGATCGCGCACCGTGTCGAGCAGGCGCTGCGGCAGTTTCTGCGAGCCGTCCATCGCGATCTGGTGCGTCTGGTGTTGCAGCGCGGGGTTGGCAAAGCGCTGCAGCAGACGCGCGCGGTAGTCGTCGAGGTCGAGGCCGGACAGGG
The DNA here is from genome assembly GCA_040004785.1 of Burkholderiales bacterium. Classification (GTDB taxonomy): domain Bacteria; phylum Pseudomonadota; class Gammaproteobacteria; order Burkholderiales; family Burkholderiaceae_C; genus LMDS01. The sequence goes on from JBDUAG010000600.1 coordinate 1,620, forward strand.
CCGGCAAGGTCGGCGCGATCTCGTCGCGCAGCATCGTGTCGAGATAGCGGTGCAGCGCGGGCACCGCGATGGCGCGATCCACGGTGCGCCAACCGGCGACAGCGCCGAGGTAGGCGAGCGCCGAATGGCTGCCATTGACCATGCGCAGCTTGAGCTTCTCGAATGGCTCGGCATGCGCGACGAAGCGCGCCCCGCCCTGGTCCCACGCGGGCCGGCCGTTCGCGAAGCGGTCTTCGACGACCCAGTGGAGAAAGGGCTCGCCGATCACCGGCCAGGCATCGCTGAGGCCGAGGTGTTCGGAGACGGACACGCGGTCGGCGTCGGTGGTGCGTGGCACGATGCGATCGACCATCGAGTTCGGGAAGCTGCAGTGCGTCGCGATCCAGTCGGCGAGTGCCGGATCGACGTGCATCGCGAAGCCGAGCACGAGGCTGCGCAACGTATCGCCGTTGGCCGGCAGGTTGTCGCACGACAGCAGCGTGACCGGCGCGGCGCCGCGCGCTCGCCGCAACTGCATCGCATGGACGATGAAGCCCAGCGCGGTGCGCGGCGCGGCCGGGCTGGCGATGTCATGCACGATGTCGGGGTCGGCGGAGTTCAAGGCGCCCGAGGCCGGGTCGCGGTGGTAGCCCTTCTCGGTGATGGTCAGGCTGACGATGCGGGTGTCGTCGTCGGCCAGGCGCGCGAGCACCGCCGCCGGATCGTCGGGCGCGACCAGCACGTCGAGCAGGTTGCCGATGACCTGCAGTGCTTCGCGCGCTTGGCCATCGTCCGCGGCGTCGCGGATCGCGACGGTGTACAGGCCCGATTGCGGCACGAGCGCGTTCCAGGTGTCGGCCTGACGCAGCGAGACGCCGATCGTGCCCCAGCGCAGGTCACCGCTCGCATGGATCGCCGCCTCGTTGACGACCGCGAGGTGCGCACGCTGGAATGCGCCGACGCCGAGGTGCACGATGCCGGGGCGCAACGCGGCGCGGTCGTAGCGCGGGCGCTCGACGCGATCGGGCAGTGCATCAAGACGAGTCGGGTGCAAGCGCTCCATCGGGGTCACCAGTTCCACAGCGTCCCATCATGCTGCAAGCGGTTCACCGGTAGGTAGGCACGCTGGTAGGGGTATTTCGCCGCGAGTGCTTCGTCGATCGTGACGCCGTGGCCGGGCACGTCGCCGGGGTAGAGCATGCCGTCGTTGAAGGTGTAGGCGTGCGGGAACACCGCATCGGTCTCGTCGGTGTGGCGCATGTACTCCTGGATGCCGAAGTTCGGCACCCACAGGTCGAAGTGCAGCGCCGCGCCCATGCACACCGGCGACAGGTCGGTCGCGCCGTGGCAGCCGGTGCGCACCTGGTACAGCGACG
>JBDUAG010000601.1:0-2970 GCA_040004785.1 Burkholderiales bacterium
CGACGACAAGACCTGGTCGATGAACTCCAACAACCCGGGCCAGCCGATGGCGGGCCTGGGCTGGAACACGGCGAAGTATGCGAATGCGGTACCACCGACCAGCAAGCCCTTCGCCCGCCTGATCGCGTGGGACCCGGTCGCGCAAAGGGAAGCCTGGCGCGTCGAGCAGGTCTCGCCATGGAACGGCCGCACGCTCACCACCGCCGGCAACCTCGTGTTCCAGGGCACGGCCGACGGCCGCTTCATCGCCTACAACGCGAAGACCGGCGAGAAGCTCTGGGAGCAGGCAGTCGGCACCGGCGTGGTCGCGGCGCCCATGACGTATGAACTCGACGGCAAGCAGTACGTGTCGATCGCCGTGGGATGGGGCAGCGTGTACGGCCAGTCGCAGCGCGCCAATGAGAAAGAGGGGCCCGGGACGGTCTACACCTTCGTGATCGGCGGCACCGCGGCGGCGCCCGACGTGAGCAAGTACCAGATGGGCCCGCTGGTGGCTGGCGTCAAGTACGACCCGGCGCATGTGCAGGAGGGAACGATGCTGTACGTCAACAACTGCGTGTTCTGCCACGGCGTGCCGGGTGTGGATCGCGGCGGCAACATCAAGAACCTCGGCTACATCAGCGCCGACATGCTCGGCAAGCTCGGAACCGTGCTGTTCAACGGCCCCTACGTGCAGCAGGGCATGGCCGACTTCACCGGCAAGCTGAAGGCAGACGATGTGGCCAAGCTGCAGGCCTTCATCCAGGGGACGGCCGACGCGATCCGGCCCAAGTAGCGCTTGCGTGGCTCTGCCGCCGGGGGGGCGATTCGATTCGGGTACCCTCGGCGACTCCCAGCCACCTGAGCGACTCCATGAAAGACTTCCCCGCCCGCGAAAAGCTCGACCTCACCGAGAAGGTGGCGCGCTACCTGGTGATCGCCGGCACGCTCGACAAGAACTCCGCCGGCGAGGACTACGACCTCGCCAACGAGCTGAGCCTGGAGCTCGCGATGGTGTTGCCCGTGGCGATCTACCGCGCGATGGTCGAGGCGGCCGCCAACCCCGACGGCAAGATCAATCCGGGCGTCGTCGCAGTGATGATGCGCAAGGAACTGCTGGCGGGCGACGATGCAGAGTTGCACCCCGACCAGGTCGCGTTCCACACGCACGGTGTCACGCCCAAGCCGCGCAGCAAAGCGCACTGACGGTCAGGCCGACTGCCCCAGCACCGCCGCCGGCCCCGGCAGCCAGCGCCACTGGCCGGGCTTCAGATCGTCGGGCAACGCGAGGATGCCGTAGCGGCTGCGGTGCAGCGCCTGCACCGTGTTGCCGGTGGCCGCCACCATGCGCTTGACCTGGTGGTACTTGCCTTCGAGCAAGGTCATGCGCAGCGCGCGCTCGCCGGTCTGCTCGCAGTCGGCGGCGCGCACCGGCAGCGGGTCGTCGTGCAGCACGACACCGAGGCGCAGTTCGTCGATCTGCGCGCCGGTCACGGCATCGACGGTCTCGATCTCGTAGACCTTCGGCACATGTTTCTTCGGCGACGTGAGGCGGTGGATCAGCGCGCCGTCGTCCGTCATCAGCAGCAGGCCGGTCGTGTCTTCGTCGAGCCGGCCCACCGGCTGCAGGCCGCGCACCCGCAGCGGCGGCGGCAGCAGGCTCATCACGCTCGGGTGGTGCTTGGGCTTTTGCGAGCACTCGTAGCCGGCGGGCTTGTGCAGCAGCACCAGCGCCTTCGCGTGGTACGGCCACGGCTCGCCGCGCACCGTGAACATAAGGCCTTCGGGCTCGACCTCGAACCACGGGTCGTCGCACGGCACGCCGTTCACGGCCACATGGCCCGACAGGATCAGGCCCTCGCATTCGCGGCGCGCGCCGAAGCCTTGCGAGAACAGCACCTGAGACAACTTCATCGAATCATTTCCACGCGAATTCGGGTTGATCGAAGTGCGCGACACGCGTCGCCCGGCCTTCGATGCACAGCTCGCGAAACTGGTACAGGACGGCGGCGGTCGGCGCCGCAATCCAGTGGTCGTCGACCGGCATCTTGAGCACCGGGCGATCCGGATCCGGGCCCGGCTCGAGAATCGGCGCATCGCTGCGCAGGAACTCGGTGAACGGGATGCGGTGAATGCTCTGAACCTCGGCCGGGTTCGCGACCAGCGCGGGTGACGCACCAGCCCACACGACGACCGGCGTGATGACGAAACCCGATCGCGTCACGTAGTCGTCGAGCCGGCCCAGCACGGCGTCCGGCGCGAGCAGCAGATCGACTTCCTCGGCCAACTCGCGCAGCGCCGCCAGCTCGCGCGTCTCGCCGGTCTCGATGCGGCCGCCGGGCAGTGCCCACTGACCGGCGTGGTCACGCAGTTGCAGCGAGCGGCGCGTCAGGATCAGCGCCGGGCCGAACGCTTCTTCGACGACCGCGACCGCGACGGCAGCCGCGCGGTGGGCGTGCTCGCCCGCCGAACGCAAGTCGAACTTGCGCAGGCGCTCGGCGATGCGGGCACGCAGCAACGCCTTACTTCGCCATCGCCTTGTCCCACACCGCGTGCGTCCACGCCGCCGCGCCCGGGTCCTTCTTGATCACCGGATCGCTGCCGCCGGCGAGCAGCACCTTCACCGTGCGCTGGTACGCAGCCGGGTCGAGCTGGCCCATCTTCGTCGTGTTGGTGATCAGCTTGGCGACGTTCTCGAGCTGGCGCTTCTGCACCGCGGCGGTCGAGCCGCCCGAGGTGTCGGCGGCGAGCACGATCTTCACGGCTTCGTCCTGGTTCTTGATCGCGTACTCCCAGCCCTTCAGCGAGGCCTTGACGAACTTGCCGAGCTTGGCGACGTAGGCGGCGTCCTTCAGGTCGGGCTCGCGTGCATACAGGCCGTCTTCCAGCGTGGCCACGCCCTGGTCTTCATAGGGGAAGGTGACGAGGTCGCTCGCCTTCACGCCGGCGTCGATCACCTGCCAGTACTCGTTGTAGATCATGGTCGAGATG
>JBDUAG010000602.1:0-2967 GCA_040004785.1 Burkholderiales bacterium
CGTCGGCCCCGTGACGCTCAACCCCGAACGCGACTCCATCGTCAAGATGCATTCGGCCAGCAACGATATTCAGCCGATGGCTGCATAAATGAGGCGACAACTACCTTGACGCGCGCCGCATCCGAAGTCGAGCCGTTCTGGGCCAAGTTCCTGCGCAGGCGGAAGGGCTGGCGAGCAAACGTTGAACGACCTGTTTTCGGAGGAGTTGTCGTTCGGTGGTCCGAGTCTCGAATGGCTCCTGTCAGTCTTGGTTGCGAAGGCCGGGGGCTATGAGCCCGCTGAAAACTATGTACATGTTCATAGTTCTCGTCGCTGAATAAGGTGCAGATCGTTAATACAGATGACTTATCTGCCAGCACCGGGGCCAACAGTGACGCAATGGTCGAATCCCTGCTCAGGATCGGCAACAAGGAACAAATCGAAAATTGGTGCGGGGATGCCACCTGGGCCCCGCTGCTTGCCTGCCGTAGCGGTGGCTTACTTCCAGCCCGTGCCCCGAGCCCGAAACAGGCGGCGAGCTGCCGTCACCTAATGATGGTGAAGAACACCGCACACGTGGTCACGCTGTTCGCGTTGCCGAACTGGTGGACGGCGCGAAAGAAACTGACGCCGATGTCAGGCGTAGTCCGTCCGCAGGCAGCATGAGGCGTGACGCGTGAGGGGTGAGAAACGCAGCGCATCGCGCCTGAAACGCTCGACGCTTCGAAGTCTTGGGTCTCGATGCGACCCGAACGGCTGAACGCGATCGCGTTCTCACATTGTTCGAACCTTCCGTATCTAGTGCGAACGCCAACCTGTCCGAGTCTGAATCGCGCAAAAAAGGGTCGACGCTGGGTCGACCCCAACGGGCCGTCTGAGGGTCAGCCCGAACTCGCAGTTGGCTAGCTTCCGACTCGATTAGACGTCGACCCCCGGCAAAGTTAAAAGAAGTGGCGAAGCCCCATCTCTGCTGCCTGTGACTTGCCGCCGGCCGTCGTCGGTCCCGCATTGCCAGGCAATGTAAGGCGTGTAGCGTCCTTGTTGTCGAGCCGAGAAACAGTCCCGTAGATGGCCGTGCGCTTGGACAGGTTGTAGACGTAGGACGCCTTGATCTGATCAACGGTTGTCGACACGGACGTGGCGCTGTTCTTCAACGTACCGCGCTCGTAGCCCGCGTGGATCTCTGAGACTCCAAAGGGAATGATTGCGCTCACAGACGCGAGGTTCTCGCGGAAGGTACCTACGGACTCCCGGTCGAAGTACCCTTGAATCTTGGCAACCCCGAAGTTCCAGGAGCCGGCCAGGTTGTAGGTTTTCTGCGTGTCACCCGGGGCCACATTTGCAGCAGCTGACAGCCCATTCGTGCCCGCCGCGAAAGCCGCCGCAAATCGCTGTTCAGCCGCGGAGAAGACGATCTCGAAGGGGCCAGCTCCGTAACCGAGCCGCAAACCGATATAGCGCGCGGGGCGGTCCGCTGTCGTACCAGCTTCGGATGCCGCGACCATGACCTGCCCGAAGACCCCGCCAAGATTGGCGGGCAGGAAGTATCCGACCGAATTGTCCATCCGCGCGCCACTGAAGAGCTGCCGCCCGTTGACGTCCGCGCCAATGCCCACGAAACCGAAGGCGTCATAGATGGCCTGCGACCAGAACGTGGGCGTGTAGTCCCGGCCCAGTCGGATCTCACCGAATCGCCCCGCGATGTTCACATACGATTGCCGACCCCAGAATTTCGCGGCAGTCGTTCCGGTGTCTGCCGCCAAGGCCGCGCTGAGCTTGAAGCCGGCCCGCAACCCGTCGCCGAGGTCTTCAGTGCCTTTGACCACGAGCTCACTGCTGTTGAGGCCGTCAGTGCCTTCACTGAGTCGGCGGGGCTGGCCGTCTGCCTTGACGTATTTTGCCGAGACGTCTACCGCCCCCGAGAGGGTCACCGACGATTGAGCGGCTGCTAAGCCGGAAACGCCGGCAAGGCAAGCCAGCAAGATGGGATTTCTGTTCATGTCTAGTCTCCGATTGGCGAGCTCTCGCTCGTTGTTGTTTTGGTTCGCATCGGCCTGCGCAGCTTCGCTGTTCTAGCCCTTGGGTGTCGATGGCACGCATCTCTGTTTCGTCCAGTCCTCCGCACTTGTTTGGTCATACTCGACACGCATACGGCACCGCCCGCGTTGCCACTCATGTCCCGTCAGCACATGGCAAAACTGCCATGCGTCACGGGTCGATTCATTCCAAGCTGAGACGGACCACCCTTGAAGCGCATGCAAAGATAGTTCGCAGTTCAACGAATCAATATCGGGTAAGTCGGCATTCGATATTTCTCAACTCCTGTGAGTTGGCTACAACAGACGCGTCAGATTCGAAGGACGAAGCACCGCACAAACGCCACTTTCACTGCGCTTCAACGACGCCAGCTGTTTGTCAAGCTGATCAATCCTTTGCAGGATCGCGCGCCCATGCGCGACAAATGCGGAGCCGGCTTCCGTCGGGTGCAGGCCGCGGTGATCGCGCAAGAAGAGTTGTGTTCCAACACCGATCTCGAGGTTGCTCAATCGGTGGCTCGCATTGGACTTCGACATGTTTGCGCTTCTCGCGGCGACAGAGAGGCTTCCCCATTCCGCGCAAAGAACAGCAAGCCGAATAGAGACGAGGTCAAACCTCGCCAGGTTCGTGCAGCGATGAGAGTCTTTGGCCGAGACTGGTCTGTTCGGGCCAGTTAAGGTCGGCGCGGACGGGGTGCGCATGCGCGTGCCCTCCGACCGCGAATCGCGTGCCGCAGAACGCGGGACTCTGTCAAGCCAGACGTCATCAATTTCCATGGCTGGCCGTCCTGGTGTTCCAGAAATCGCAACACTTGTTCTGCACTACTGTGGCTGTACAGAGGACGTTCAAGGTGCGGGAGACCGCCTGGCTTCGCTGAAGCGTCAAGACCTCGCCGTCACACGCCGTGCGGTGATGGACGAACGACTGCTCGCCATGCGGCAGCCGACCGAG
>JBDUAG010000094.1:0-9934 GCA_040004785.1 Burkholderiales bacterium
TGGCGCGCGCCGCGAAGACCGCCGCCGGCAGCCTGTTCTTCAACGCCGGCGAGAGCTGCAACGCGCCGTCGCGCGTGTTCGTGCACGAGCGCGTCGCCGACGAATTCACCGCGATCGTGAAAGCCGAAGCGCCGAAGTACGCGCCGGGCGATCCACTCGCCGGCAAGAATGAAATCGGCGCGCTGGTGGATGACACCCAGATGCGCAACGTGCTCGGCTACATCGATGCCGGCCTGAGCGAAGGCGCGCGCGTCCTCTCGGGCGGGCGACAGGCCATGAGCGAGACCGGCGGCTTCTACGTCGAGCCGACGGTGTTCGACGGTGTCACCAACGCGATGAAGATCGCGCGCGAGGAGATCTTCGGTCCGGTGCTGTCCATCATCCGCTTCAGCGACGAGGCCGAGGTCGTGCGCCAGGCAAACGACAGCCCTTACGGCCTGCAGGCCAGCGTCTGGAGCGACAACATCAACCGCGCCCATCGCGTCGCACGCGCGCTGCGCGCCGGCACCGTGCATGTGAACCAGTACGACGAAGACGACATCACCGTGCCCTTCGGCGGCTTCAAGCAAAGCGGCAACGGCCGCGATAAATCGCTGCATGCCTTCGACAAGTACACCGAGCTGAAGACGACCTGGATCCGCATCGATGGCTGAGATGACAGCCCCCACGTCACTTCGTTCCTGCCCCCCGAGGGGGCGCTCAGCCGCCTTGGGAGCGGCCCGGCGGCTGCTGAGGCCGTGAAGGCGCTGCGCGAGCGCCTCGTTGCGGAAGGCGTGCACACGCTGCTGGTGCAGTTCACCGATGTGCACGGCGTCGCCAAGGGCAAGTGGGTGCCGCTGGAACACCTGGGCGACGTGCTCGAAACCGGCGCGGGTTTCGCCGGGCCGTCGATTTGGGGCACCGGGCTCGGCCGCACCGGCGTGCGCTCCGAATACTTCGCGCGTGGCGACGCGGCCACCGCGCAGGCCTTGCCGTGGATGCCCGGCTACGCGCGCCTCGTCGGCGATGGCTTCGTCGATGGCGCACCGTTCGATGCCTGCCCGCGTCAGGTCCTGAAGCGTGCCGTGGCGCGCCTCGCAGAGCGTGGCTGGACGCTGCAGACCGGCATCGAGCCGGAGTTCTTCCTGCTGCGTCGCGCCGCCGACGGCCAATGGCTGCCCGCCGACGACGCCGACCGGCTGGCCAAACCCAGCTACGACCTGAAGAGCCTGCCGCGCCAGGCGCCCTTCCTGCGCGCGCTGCATGCGGCGCTGACGGGCTGCGGCCTTGATGTGCTGCAACTCGACCACGAAGACGCGCACGGTCAGTACGAAGTCAACTTTCGGCATGCGGATGCGCTGCGCAGCGCCGACCACGTGATGCTGTTCAAGCAGGCGGCGCACGCGATCGCCGAGGCGCACGGCGCCGTCTTCTCGATGATGCCCAAACCGTTCGCGAACCAGCCGGGCAGCGGGCTGCATTTTCATGTGTCGCTGTGGCAGGGCGACCGTTGCCTGTTCGACGACCCGCGCGATGAACTCTCGACGCTTGGCCGCCAGTTCATGGCCGGCGTGCTGCACCATGCCGCGCCGCTGTGCGCGCTCGCCGCGCCCACCGTCAATTCGTACAAGCGGCTGGCGGTGGGCGAATCGCTCTCCGGCACGAGCTGGGCGCCGGCGTATGTGGCGCACGGCCCGAACAACCGAACCGCGATGATCCGCACCCTGCCCGGCCGCTTCGAGTGGCGCCTGCCCGATGCCTCGGCGAATCCGTACCTCGCGACCGCCGCGCTGATCGCCGCCGGCCTCGACGGCATCGATCGCCAGCTCGACCCCGGCCTGGCCTGCACCGACGACTTGTTCGCGCTGCCACTGGCCGCGATCCGCGAACGCGGCATCCCGTTGCTGCCGCAATCGTTGGACGCCGCCGTCGATGCGCTGGCCGCGAGCACGCTGATGCAACAGACGCTGGGCGCAACGCTGCATCGCGAGTTCATGCGCCTCAAGGGCGACGAGGCGCTGGCCTACGCACGCCATGTCAGCGGCTGGGAGCTTGAGCGCTACGCAGCAGCGTTCTGACGTGACGCGAATGTCGCACACGCCCTGGCTCGCCTACGCCAGCCTCGCCGGCAGCATGGCGCTGGTCGGCAGCTATGTCGGGCTGTCGAAGGTGCTGGTGTTGGTGTTCCCGATCTTCCTGCTCGCCTGGCTGCGTTTCGGCATCGCGGCGGCGGCGATGGCCGGTTGGGTCCAACGCGGGCCGGGCGACACGCCGCTGAACGCACACGATCGCAAGCTGCTGTTCTTCGAATCGTTCTTCGGCAACTTCCTGTTCTCGATCTGCATGCTGTTCGGCGTCTCGATGAGCACCGCGCTCGCCGCGGGCGTGATCATGGCGGGCATGCCGGCCGCGGTCGCATTGATGTCGTGGGCCTTCCTGAAGGAGCGCATTGCCACCCGCGTGATGCTCGGCATCGCCTGCGCGGTGGCCGGCATCGCGCTGGTCTCTTTCGCGAAGCATTCGGACGCGGCGAATGAAGGCTCGTCGCTGCTCGGCAACCTGCTGCTGGTGGGCGCGCTGACCTGCGAGGCCAGCTATGTGGTGATCGGCAAGAAGCTCGCCGGCAACGTCAGCGCCAAGCGCATCAGCGCGCTGATCAACCTGTGGGGGCTGGCACTGGTCACGCCGTTCGGCCTCTGGCAGGCGTTGCGCTTCGACTTCGGCGGTGTCGGCACCGGGTCGTGGTCGTTGTTGCTGTTCTATTCGATTGCCGCCAGCGTGATCACGGTGTGGCTCTGGATGACCGGCCTGCGCCATGTGCCCGCCGCGAAGGCCGGGATCTTCACGGTGCTGCTGCCGGTCAGCGCCGCAGCGGTAGGCGTAGTGTTTCTCGGCGAGCGATTCAGTGCGGCGCAAGCCGCGGCATTCGCGTTGGCCCTGGCCGGCGTGGTGCTCGCGACCTGGCCCGGCGCCAGCCCGGCTAAACCAGCTCCGGGCTGAACGCGGCGCGCGCCTGCGCCGAGACGTCGGCGGGTGCGTCATTCTTCAAGCGGTGATCCGACCAGACCTGGCGCCAGCGCCGCGCACCGGCCTGGCCGTTGCGCAAGCCCAGCAGATGGCGCGAGACGTGCGACCACGGCTCGCCGGTGGCCGCGGCACGCGCCATGTACGCGACCATCGCGTCCTCGATCGCCTCGCGGTCGTGCGCCACCGGTGCGGCGCCGAAGTAGCGCGCGTCCCAGTCCGTCATCAGCCACGGCTGGTGATAGGCTTCGCGGCCGAGCATCACACCGTCGACATGCGCGAGCTGCTCGTCGATCTGCGCGTTGGTCTTCAGGCCGCCGTTGAGCACGATCGTCAGGTGCGGGAACTCGCGCTTGAGCTGGTGCACCGTCTCGTAACGCAGCGGCGGCAGCTCGCGATTTTCCTTCGGGCTGATGCCCTTCAACCAGGCGTTGCGTGCGTGCACGATGAAGACCTCGCAGCCCGCCTGCGCGACGGTACCGACGAAGTCGCGCACGAACTCATAACGCTCTGTCTTGTCCACGCCGATGCGGTGCTTCACCGTCACCGGCAGCGAGGTCCCGTCGCGCATCGCCTTCACGCAGTCGGCGACGAGCTGCGGCTCGTTCATCAGGCACGCGCCGAACGCGCCGCGCTGCACGCGCTCGCTCGGGCAGCCGCAGTTCAGGTTGACCTCGTCGTAGCCCCACTCCTCCGCCAGCCGCGCACACTGGGCCAGGTCAGCCGGCTCGCTGCCGCCCAGCTGCAAGGCCAGCGGATGCTCCTCAGCGTTGAAATCGAGATGCCGCGGCACATTGCCGTGCAGCAGCGCGCCGGTCGTCACCATCTCGGTGTACAGGCGCGTCTGTTTCGTGAGCAGGCGATGGAAGTAGCGGCAATGCCGATCGGTCCAGTCCATCATCGGTGCGATCGAGAGGCGCCAGGGGTTGCGTGCAGGGGTTGTCACGCGGAGATTATCCCCGCTGCGCTCGCCATGCCCGCCACGCCCGCAGCGTTGCAAATGCGCCGATTCGGTTCATGCGCTGCCGGGCGGGGCGCAGCTGCAATTCCTTCACGACTGTTCCGCATGGCACTCGGTCTCACCCCCAGCCTCGGGGATGTAACCGAGTGTGTCAATCGAGGACAATTCGCTGATGAAAAGGAATGACTTTGCCTTCAAGAACACGGAGTTCTTCGAGTGGGACTCCGAACCCAAGACGGAACGACCGAGCGAGTTCCACACGACCGGCTTTTCGACCGCGTCCGGCTACTACCACACGCTCAGCGAGCCAAGCCACAGAACCACGGCACGCGAGCCGCAACGACGCGGGACGGTGATGCTTATCCTCGGCCTGATGATCGCGATCGGCTTCGGCGCGGCGGGCGTCATCTGGCTGACGCGGATGCTGCACGGTTGAGCTGGCACAAGCCGCAGCGCGATGCTGCGCTCGCCACCTAATGCCCCGCTACGCCCTCCCTGCTGCGCTCGCAATGCCCGCCACGAAGCGCGGCCACAGCGGCGTCGGCAGGTCGTGGCCCATGCCGCTGATGATGTCGATCTCGGCGCCCGGGATCTTGGCGGCGAGGTCGTGCCCGGCCTCAACCGGCACCAGCGGGTCGTCCTTGCCGTGGATGATCTGGGTCGGCTTTCGGATCTGCGCGAGCAGCGGCGAGCGGTTGCCGTCCGCCGCGATCGCGATCATCTGGCGCGCCGTGCCTTGCGGCCGGTACGAGCGCCGCACCGATTGGCCGAGGCGTTCCTGCAGGTAGGCGTCGGCTGCGGGGTAGCCGGGGCTGCCGATCAGCTTGTAGAGCTTCACGTAGTGCTCGATCACGCTCTGTACGTTGTTCGCGTCCTTGGGCCGCGAGATCAACGCGCTGCGCACCTTCAGCGAGGGCCCGGGCAGACGACGTGCGCCGCTGCTGGTCATGATCAGGGTCAGGCTCTTGACGCGGGTCGGGTGCCGCGCGGCCAGCTGCTGCGCGATCATGCCGCCCATCGAGGCACCGCAGATGTGGGCGGCCGGGATGCCGAGGGCATCGAGCAGGCCGGCGGTGTCGTCGGCCATGGTCGCGACGGTGTACGGCGCGCTGACCTTCATGCCAATGGCAAACTTGAGCGAATCGAGCGCGAGGTTGGGCACGCCGAGGTGGTCGAAGCGCTGGCTCAGGCCGATGTCGCGGTTGTCGAAGCGGATCACTCGAAAGCCGCGCGCGACCAGCATCGCGACGAAATCCGGGTGCCACGCGACGAGCTGCATGCCCAGCCCCATCACGAGCACCAGCGGCTCGCCGTTGGCCGGGCCGTGGTCTTCGACTTCGAGGGCGATGCCGTTGGCTGAAATCTGCATGGTCAGAACTGCTCCGTGCCGTTGGGCTCGAACGCGCTGCGGCCGTTGGCGCCGTGGCGCAACTCCGAGATCGCGTGGTAGACGATGCGGCGGCAGCGGTTCACGCCGCCGAGCGGCTGGTGTTCGGCCACGCTGTGCCACGGCGAGTACGACAAATCCTCGGCGAACCGCAATTGGGCGGGCGAATCGAAGGTCTGCATCGGGATGCGCAGCGTCGCGACCTTGCGCCATGGCGATTCGGCCGGCTCCCAGCGGACGCGCGGGTCTTCGACCGGCATGCGGTGCGGATCGGACTGCAGCTGCACCATGAAATCGAAGGCGACGCTCTCGCGCCGCAGTTGCTGCGCCATCACCTCGCGCAAGTAGTCGGGCGCCGAGTTCGGCGGTGCGCCGGTGTTGGCCGGCACCTGTGGGCGCATCGAGAACTTCGCCGGCATGTCGCCCATCAGGTAGGGCGTCATCGTCCAGTACTGCAGCGTCAGCAGATTCGAGATCTGCACACGGATCCTGTTCGCGTTGGCGAGCTCCTTCAGGTGCCACTTGAACGGGTTCAGGCCCAGAAAGAACTTCGTCGGTGCGCCGTCGCGCTCGATGACGCGGAACAGCTCGACGTAGTCGCGCGCATCCTTGACGGCGAACACGTCGTGGTTGATGAACAGGAAATCCTGCGTGCGCGACTCGTCGGCCATCAGCTTGGTGCCGTCGACGTCCATCAGCTTGATCGCTATGCCGCGGCCGTCGCGCAGATGATCCGGCTGCACCGTGCCGGAGCCGTTCGAGAAGCGCACCCACGCGGGGTAGCTGCGCGGTGCGCGGAAGACGCCGACGGCGAGCTCGGGCGGCAGGTTCGGTTCGACGGCGAGTTCGGCACGCACGGCGCCGTGGTGCTTCGGGTGCGCGTCGCGTCGCATGTCGCCCTGGCCGGCCGGGAACTGCTCGCGCAGCTTGGCCTTGATGATGCCGAGGATCTCGGCGATGGCCGCGTCTTCGCCTGCGGGGGCCTGCTCGTGGCGGGTCAGCGGCGTGCCCATGTCAGCCACTGGCCTTCAGCATGGTGTTCGGCGGCGATGCCTGGAAGAACCAGCGCCGCGCGCCACTCGCGTCGAAGTGACGCCATTGCCCGGGCGGTTGTGCGAGCCGATCGGCCACCGCGTACAGCGCGAGCGGGTTCATGCCCATGCCGACGTGGCTGGCCTGGACCTCGATGTTCTCGGTCAGCGGGCCGGGTTCGTTCAGGCTGCATTGCCACGCGACGATGCCATCGGTGCGGGAGTAGATCGAGGTCGTCGGTTGTGGGGGCGGCGTGCGCAGCCGCTCGATCATCACCGGGTCGTCGGCGCTATGGCCGCTCAGCATCTCGAAGATGCGCCACGCGTTGGTGGCGCGCGGGTGGCCGGCGAACGGCGTGCCCAGCGTGATGACGCTGCGGGTGTGCTGCGGCAACTCCTTCGCCATCTCGCGTGCGTAGATGCCACCGAGGCTCCAGCCGATCAGGCTGACGGGTTGGCCGTGTTTCTCGGCGAGCGCGCGCACGTCGGCTGCGCATTTTTTCAGCACGCCATCGCGCGGCCCGAAGTTGAAGCCCTGGCCCCAGGCCTGTGTCGCGTAGCCGAGGCCGTTCAGGAAATTGCGCAGCGGCACGGTCGTGAAGTCGTTCGCGCCCATGCCAGGAAACACGAGCACCGGATGGCCGTCGCCCTTGGGCAGGCGGCGCAACCAGGGCAAGGCGGCGATCATTGCGCCCATCTCCCAGAAGGCGCGGCCTTCGAGCATCAGCAGCAAGGGGCTGGGCGGGCGCAACTCGGCGCCGGAGTCGGAGGCGGGGTCGGGCTTGGATCTGGGCATGCCGCATGGAGGCCGTTTCGATCGGCCGATGTTAGCGGGCGGCGCGCGCCTTCTTTGGAGCGCTTGCCCTAGCCACGGCTGTCACCTTGGCGACAGGCTTCTTCACCGACTTGGCCTTCTTCGCGGCGGGCGCCGTCTCGACCTCGACGCTCGCCGGCAGCGCCGCGAATTCGTCGAACGCGGCCTGCACATGGCGCGCGAGCTCGGCGATCTCGGGCATCGCCTCGCCGCAGGCGATCAGCCCGAATTCGAGCGATTCGTTGTAGGTCTGCACCGTGATGTTCAACGCCACACCGTGCACCACGATCGAGGTCGGGTAGTTGGTCAGCATCCGCGCGCCGGCCATGTAGAGCGGCACCGTCGGGCCGGGCACGTTCGAGATGGTCACGTTGGCGATCGCAGGGAGCCGGTCGGCCACGCGCGCCTTGGCGTAGAGCGCGCCCAGACCCTGCATCAGCCACGGCACGCCGAGCGTCGGGAAGTCGGTCGGCATCAGGCTCTTCATCGCACCCATGCTGTTCTTCATCGCCGCGGTGGCGGCGAGCACGTAGGCCAGCCGCTTGGCCGGATCGGCGATGTGCGTGCCCAGGCTCACGACCGTCATCGTCGCCTGGTTGTTGGACGAGGTGTCGCCCTTCGCGCGGGTGGAGATCGGCACGCCGGCGACCATCGACTTGCGCGGCAGCGGCCCGTGCTTCAGGAAGTGACGGCGCAGCGCGCCGCTGCAAATCATCAGCACCGCGTCGTTCAGGCTCGCCTTGTGTTTGCGGCGTGCCGCGTTCAGCGCGGCCAGCGGCAGGCTGATCGACGCGAACGCGCGCGTCGCGGAGACGGTCGCGTTCAGGCGCGTGCGGGGCGCGACCGAGAGCGTGCCGGTGCTGCGCGTCCGAACCGTGGTGCCTGCCTTCTGCGCCGCCATCTGCGACAGCACGCCGACCGTCGACGGAATCGCCTTGACGGCGTTCACCACCAACCCGAACTGGTTCGCGAGCGCACCCCGCAGCATGCCGCCCAGGCCGAGCGGGTCGCGCGCCTGGCGTGCGGGTGCGGCGGCGATCTCCCGCGGCGCCGGGCTCAGGTCGAGGATCGCCTGGCCGAGCGCCACCGCGGCCTGACCATCGACGGCGGCATGGTGCAGCTGCGTGTACATCGCATAGCGCCTCTGCCCTTGCGGGCCATTCGCCAGGCCGGTGAAGACGTGGAACTTCCACAGCGGGCGATCACGCTGCAACAGCACCGGGTGCAGCAGGCCGACCTGGCGCTCGAGCTCGGCCTGGCCGCTGCCGGACCTGGATTTCGGCAGCTTGATCGTGACGATGTGCTGCTCGAGATCGGGCTCGGCATCGATCCAGACCGGGTTCGCGAAGTTGAGCGGCATGGTCGCGAGCTTCTGACGCAGCGCTGGCGCCAGCGGCAGGCGCGCGGCCATGTGGCGGCGCATGTCGGCGCTGAAGTCGCCCCGGTAATCGGCGGGCAGCTCGAAGTTGTGCAGCGCGCCGACGTGCATCGGCATCTGCGGGGTTTCGAGGTGCAGGAAGCTGGCGTCGAGCCCGGGCAGTTGGTTCATGCGCCGATGCTACGGCGTCGCCTGCGGCTCGCGTTAGGGAGAAGCCCTGCCGCCCCGGCCGCCCTGCCCACTCATCGCGACCGCTTCGTTGCCCGCGAGCGCGACCAGCACCAGCGCACCGCCGCCCAGCACATGCGCGGCCGGCGCCTCGCCTGCCCCCACCCAGGCCCAAGCGACGCCGAACACGACCTCGAGCAGTGCGAGCAGCGAGGCCTCGGGCGCGCTCAGGTGGCGCGCTGCGGCGACCGACATCAGGCACGGGATCGCGAGCTGCACCACGCCAAGCAGCGCGAGCAGACCGAGGTCGTGCGCGCTCGCCGCGAACGGCAGCGAGAACGGCAGCGTGACAGCGGCCGACATCACCGCCCCGATCAGCACCGCGGGCAGCAGATCGACATCGGCCGCATGCCGCGTGTGCTGGATCAAGACCCAGTTGATCGCCGCCGCGATCGGCACGCAGATCGCCACCAGCGTGCCGAGCAGGTGGCGCGGGTCGGCGGTGCTGACCTCGCGCGCATACATCCACGCGATGCCGATGCCGGCGACGACGATGGCTGCCCAGGTGCGCACGGCCAGCCGGTGGCCGAGGACCACGCGCGAGATCAGCGCGGTGAGCAGCGGCGCGATCGCCATCGTGACCAGCACGTTCGCGACCGTCGTCAGCGTGATCGCGACCATGAACGCGGTGAACATCACGCACCAGCACACGCCGGAAAGCCACAGCGTGCGACCACCCTCGCGCAGCGAGCGCACCAGCACCGCGGGGCCGCGCAGCCAGGACAGCAACGCGCTGAGCGCGAGCACCGTGAACGCGCTGCGCCAGAACGTGACCTCGAAACTGCGCGCCGCCTCGAGGTGGCGCGTGACGACGCCGGCGATGCTCCACATCAGCGTGACGAACAGCATCGTCACGACTGCTCGGCGGTGGGTCACGTCAGCCGACGCCGGACCGCCCCAAGGCGGCTGCGCGCGCCCTCGGGGGGCAGGAACGAAGTGACGTGGGGGTTGTCATCAATAGTCGCTGCCCGAACTACCGGGAGCCAGGTTGTCGAACTTCGTCAGCGGCTTGTTGAAGAACAGCTTCAAGGTGCCGGTCGGCCCGTTGCGCTGCTTGCCGATGATGATCTCGGCGATGCCGGGCTCCTTCGAGTCCTTGTTGTAGTACTCGTCGCGGTAGATGAACATGATC
>JBDUAG010000603.1:0-2960 GCA_040004785.1 Burkholderiales bacterium
AACGCGGCCTGCACCTGCTCCGGCGGCTGCACGCTCTGCACGTTGACGTTGACGACGATGATGCCGGCCTTGAGCCGATCCAGCTGGTTCTGCACCGACTTCACCAGCTGGGCGGCGATCGCGTCGCGCTGCTCGTACAGCACCGAGTCGATCTTGCTCTTGCCGACGATCTCGCGGACTGCCGACTCGGCGGCGAGCGTGACGGCGGCTTCCGGGTCCTTGTTCTCGAACAGGAAGGCGCGCGCGTCCTTCAGGCGGTACTGCACCGTGAAGCGGATGTCGATGATGTTCTCGTCCTGCGTCAGCATCGACGAGTCGCGCAGCCCGGTGGCCGCGACCACGGCGTTGCGGCCGACATCCGCGGTGCGCAGCTGCGTCACATTCACGGTCTCGTGGGCCTGAAATGGATACGGCATGCGCCACTGGAAACCGGCGTCAGCCGTGTGGCTGTAGCGGCCGAACGAGGTCACGACGGCCTGCTGGCCAGCTTGCACGATGAAGAAGCCGCTGCCGAGCCAGATCAGCGCCACCACGCCGGCGACCAGGCCCGCACCGATGCCGGCGCTCTTCATGTCGGGCTGGAAGTTCGGGCCGTTCCCGCCACTTCCGTCACCCGAGCCGTTGCCACGCGGCGCGCCGCCGCCCTTGCCGCCGAACAGGCCGCTGAGCTTGCGGTTGAAGTCGCGCCAGAGTTCGTCGAGGTCGGGCGGGCCATTGCCGCCGCCGGTATTCAGGATCAGACCGGCCAGACGGCGCCATGCAGAGGGCTGCGCGGTTCGGCCTGAAGCATCGGAGTTCGGGTGGCTCATGGTCATGCGAGTGAATGATGCGATCCGTCGGACTGTTCGGCCGTCGGGCTGTCTTCGAGGTCGCTCTCGTCCCAGTCACGGGAGAGGCGGATGTCATCTGGGGCCGGCGCGCCGAGGTTCAAGAAGCCTTCGAGCGCGCCCGCCACCGCTTCCGAGAGTATCGCGCGCAAAGTGGCCATGCCCTCGCCGCTGCGCGCGCTGATGAAAACCCGCGGCACGCGCAGCTGGCCGGCGATCTCCAGCAGGTCGCGCAGCTCGCGCGGGCGTTGCGTTTCCTCGAGCTGGTCGAGCTTGTTGTAGACCAGCACCTGCGGGATGTCGCTGGCGCCGATCTCGACCAGCACACGCTGCACCTCGGCCATCTGCTCGGCCAGCACGGGGCTGGCGCAATCAACGACGTGCAGCAGCAGGTCGGCGTCGTTCGCCTCCTGCAGCGTCGCCTCGAAGGCCTCGATCAGCTTGTGCGGCAGGTCGCGGATGAAGCCGACGGTGTCGCTGAGCGACACGGAGCGCTGCGCATCTTCGAGAAACAGCTGCCGCGTCGTCGTGTCCAGCGTCGCGAACAGCTGATCGGCGGCATAGGCGCGTGCGTTCACGAGCGCGTTGAACAGCGTCGACTTGCCCGCATTCGTGTAACCCACCAGCGAGATGCGGAAGGTCTGGTTGCGCTCGCGCGAACGGCGCTGCGTGCTGCGCTGCTTCTTGACACGCTCGAGCTGCTTCTTCACGCTCTTGATGCGCTCGCCGATCATGCGGCGGTCGAGCTCGATCTGTGCCTCGCCCGGGCCGCCGCGCATGCCGATGCCGCCGCTCTGCCGCTCCAGGTGGCTCCAGCGGCGCACCAGGCGCGTCGACAGGTACTGGAGCCGCGCCAACTCGACTTGCAGCTTGCCCTCGTGGCTCTGCGCGCGCGCGCCGAAGATTTCGAGGATCAGCATCGTGCGGTCGGCCACGGCCACGCCCAGGTGCTGCTCCAGGTTGCGCTGTTGCGCCGGTGACAGCGCTTGGTCGAACAGCACGGCCTCGGCCTGATGCGCGTGCACCAGCGCCTTGATCTCGTCGGCCTTGCCCGAACCGACGAACAGCGCGGCGTCAGGCGCCTTGCGCCGGGCAATGACGCGCGCGACGGCAACGTCACCGGCCGATTCGGCCAGCAACGCGAGCTCGTCGAGCGTGGCGTCGAACGCCTTGCCGCGACCGAAATCCACGCCGACGAGGATCGCCCGCGCAGGTGTGGAGGGTCCGGTCGGAGCGGTCGAGTCCGCGGAGGTCAAGGCGCGAGGACGAAGGTCAAGCTCACGCGGCCGGCTCGGTCGGTTCGGCGGCGTGGAAATTCACGGCGCGGCCCGGAACGACGGTCGAAATCGCGTGCTTGTAGACCATCTGCGTCACGGTATTGCGAAGCAGCACCACGTACTGGTCGAACGACTCGATGTGGCCCTGCAGCTTGATCCCGTTGACGAGGTAGATCGAAACCGGAACGTGCTCCTTGCGCAGCAGGTTCAGGAAGGGGTCTTGTAGGAGTTGCCCTTTATTGCTCACGTGTTAGCTCCGTGATAAAAGTTCAGAAGCGGCCACATTAACACAGGGTCGCCAGCGCAATCCATGTTTACGCCAATACCCTGAATAGCCCTGGATTCACCGTTTGTCGTCGAACGGATTCTTCGACGAGCGCAGTTCGATGCGCATCGGTGTGCCCGTGAGCTTGAAGTGCTCGCGGAATCGCCCTTCGAGGAAGCGCTTGTACGAGTCGGTGATGTGGTCCAGCGAGTTGCCGTGGATCACGATCAGCGGCGGGTTCATGCCGCCCTGGTGCGCATAGCGCAACTTCGGGCGGAAGGCGCCGGCGCGCTTCGGTGCCTGGTGCTCGACGGCGTCCTGCAGCAGGCGGGTCAGCACCGGCGTGGACATCTTGCGCGTGGCCGAGGCGTGTGCATCGGCAATCGCTTTCCACACCGGACCCAGGCCCTGCCGCTTGATCGCCGAGATGTGCAGCACCGGTGCGAACTTCAGGAACGCCAGACGCTGCTCGATCGAGCGCTGCAGCGTCTCCTTCTGGTAGCCGTCCACCGCGTCCCATTTGTTCACCGCCAACGCCACGGCGCGGCCGCTCTCGAGGATGTAGCCGGCGATGTGCGCGTCCTGGTCGGT
>JBDUAG010000604.1:0-2959 GCA_040004785.1 Burkholderiales bacterium
GAGCGGAGCGAAGGACCCCATCCGCGTCGCGTACCGCCCGGTCCAACGCAACGAAATTCGAGCCGTCCCGAACGAAGCGAAGCCCGTCCGCCCCGTCACCGCAGCGGCGACACGCCGAACAGCCAGCGGTGCACCCCGGCGAGGAACGCCGCGTAGATCACCAGGCCGACGACGAGCACGATCACGTCGTTGATCGCGCGCGGCGGCGCGCCCGGCACCGCATGGCGCTCGTCGGCCGGTCGCCGCTTGACCGAGATGCGGTCGGCCACCGCCCACACCAGGAACGCACCGAAGAGGACGACGTCGGCGCGCGTGCCGTTGGCGAGCAGGTGCGCGGTAGCCCACAGCTTCACGGCCAGCAGCATCGGGTGCTTTGCCGCGGTCTTGATGCGCCCCGGCAGGTAGGCCGCGAACAGCAGCGGGAAAACCGGCACCATCAGCAGGAGCGCGATGTGGCGCAGCATTGTCGGCGGGGTGTAGAGCACGACGGGCGACCCGCGCGCCAGGCCGTAGCCGTAGATCAGCAGCGCGAAGCCGCCGATCGAGACGATGGAGTACAGGCCCTTCCAGGCCTTCTCGCCGCGCTGCGCGATCTGCGCCTCGCGCCAGGCCGGCGAGACGATGGCCACCGAATGGATACCGAGAAAGATCACCAACCCGACGATGAACAGCAACATGCGGCACTCCCTGTGGAAGCGAGCAGTCTAGCTAGTTCGACTCTTTGATCAAACGGCCTGAGGCCGACTGAATCGGGCGTGCGTTCATCGGATAGAGCCGCGCGAAGATGCCGATCTGGTCGGCCGAGACCTGCACCGGCTGCTTCATCACCATCCACAACACGCCCTCGCTGCACGGCGGCGTGGTCAGCGATCCCATGTAGGTGAAGTAGCTGCGCTCGGCCGGCAGCAGCTCGTTCAGGTTGATCGTGCCGCGCGCCGCGACCTCGTCGCCTTTTTCGAGCGGCAGGTTGTTCCACACGTTCTGCACGATGGGCTGCGCGCTGCCGCGGTCGAGCAGCACGGCGACGACCGCGAGGCGGCCATCGATGTCCTTGTGGACGAGGTGAACGACCATGTCGAACTGACGGCCGTCGATGCGCTCTTCGGACGGTCGGTGGAAGTGGAACTGCACCAGGTCGTAGCGCCGCCCCATCACCTCGATCGCGTTGCCGGGGCCGACGTTGACCTGCACCGTGTGGCCGTTGTCGACGACGCGAAAGCCGCTCGCCTTGTAGTCGAACTGGACCGCGTCGAGGTTGACCTTGATGCCATCGCGGATGTCGATCGGGCTTTGGCGCGTGCCGCTCGAACATTTCGCGAATTCGGGCTTCATCTGGCCCCAGGTCTCCGGGCCGCCGCTGCCGGCGTAGTCCCAGTGTGCGGCGTGCGCGTCAGGCGCGTCGGGTGCTGCAGCAGCCGCCGGCTTGCGGCGCGCCGGCCGGGGCGCGATCGCCGGCGCATGGTCGTCGGCGGCGTTCGCCTTCGAGACGACGCGCACGACGTTCGGGTTGTCGGTGCCAGGCGCCTTGCTCGCGCCGAGCTTGGCGGCGAGCTTCTCGCGCAGCATGTCCATCGGATCCTGCACGACGCGCGGTCCTGCCTTGGCGGGCTTGGCCGGTTCGGCTTCGGCGGCGGGGGTCGCCGCGGCCTTCGGCGCCGGCGCATGGTCGGAGCCCATGGCGGCGCTCGCACCGAGCGCGAGCAAGGCAGCGGCCGCGGGCAAGCGCAACGAGTTGAACAAAGCAGGCATGGCGGGTCTCCGACGCAGGGATCGATCGTCCTGCGTCCATATCGACCCACCGGCCATCAACTTGAGATGCTGCCCGGGCCTGTCACGCGCGGCTTGACCCAGATCCAGGCCAGCAGACCCACGCTCATCATCAGCAGCGAGGCGGCGGCGAGGGCAATCGTCGAGTGCATCACCAGCGGTGCGATCACGCCGGCCACGAGTCCGTTGGCGAGGCTGCCGACGCAGGCCTGGAACGACGAGGCCATGCCGCGGCGATCCGGCATCAGATCGAGCACCATCAGCGTGACCACCGGCACCATCAGCGCCCAGCCGAAGGCATAGATGCCCAGCGGCACGATCGCCCACCAGGCTTGCGGCGTGAACAGCAGGTTCAGCACGAGGTTGGCGATGGAGACGAGCAGCATGATCAGAAAGCCGTGACGAATCTGATGATGCGGCTTGCTGCGGCCGGCCAGGCGTCCGGACAGTCGCGCCCCGGCCATGATCCCGGCGATGGTGATCAGAAAGAACCAGAAGAACTGCCCCGGCGCCAGGTGCAGGTGATTGCCCAGGAACACCGGCGCCGACAGCACGTACAGGAACATGCCGTTGAACGGGATGCCGCTGGCAAGCGCCAGCATCATGAAGCGGCCGCTCGACCCCATCTCCCAGTAGCCGCGCATCAAGTTGCGCACGTTGAACGGCTGGCGCTGGCTCAGGTGCAGCGTTTCCGGGAGCAGCTTGTAGTTGGCCGCCCACAGGAGCACGCCCACCGCCGTCAGGAACCAGAAGATCGCGTGCCAGTCGGCGTGCACGAACAGGAAGCCGCCGATCACCGGTGCGATCGCCGGGGCCACACCAAAGTAGATCGTCACCTGCGACATCACGCGTTGCGCGTCGGCGGGCGGGAACATGTCGCGGATCACCGCGCGCGAGATCACGATGCCAGCGCCGGCCGACATGCCCTGCACCGCGCGGAAGAACACGAGCGCGCCGATGTGCTGCGACAAAGCGCAACCGACCGACGCGAGCGTGAACACCACCAGCCCCCACAGCACCACCGGGCGCCGGCCCAAGCTGTCGGACAGCGCGCCGTGGAACAGGTTCATGATCGCGAACCCGAACAGGTAAGCCGACAGCGTCTGCTGCATCTCGACCGGCGTCGCGCCGATCGCATTGGCGATGCCGGTGAACGCCGGCAGGTAGGTGTCGATCGAGAACGGCCCGAGCA
>JBDUAG010000605.1:0-2958 GCA_040004785.1 Burkholderiales bacterium
GCGGGTGCAGGTTGCCAATGGCACATCCACTCGATGCGGTGGTCTTCGAGGATGACCGGCCGCAGCACGCGATCGGGTCCGAGGCGTGCCGCGATGCGTTCGAGGACCAGGGCCAGACCCTCGCCGACCTGCGTCGGTTCGGGCAGCAGCGACAGCGTCTTCTCGTCGAGAGACTGGACGTCGACGGCGATCAGTTCCAGATCGCCAACCGGTGCGAGCAGCTGGACCTTGGCCAGGTGCTCGGCCAGCAGCCGCGTCAGGTGCTCGATGTCGCGGGTCGGCTGCGCCGTGCGCACCGTCAGTTCGCCGCCATCGCCGGCCGTCTTCGATCGCATCGCGTCGTGGCACCAGCGCAGCGTGTACGCCGTGACGCCGCAGTGCCGCGCGGCGAGCCAGCCGGCCATCTGCAGCATCAGTCGGCGGGCACCAAAGAGCATCGCCGGCGCGAGCTCGACACGTGCCATCAGTTCGAGCTTGGCGTGGAAGGTGTCGGGCAGCTCGATCCATTCATGGGCTTCTGGCTTCAGGCCATAGGCCTGGTCGAGTGCGCCAAGCAGTTGCGCGTCGAACCGGCGGCTGATGCCGCCGCGCGGCAGTGCGCGCACCTGTCCGAGCGTCTGGCAGCCTAGGCGAACGAGTGTTGGGCCGTGTGCTGCGACCATGCTCAGTGAGGTGAGCGACAGCGCATCGAGTGTCTGGACCAGGGGCTTCGCGAATCCATTGGAGAGGCCCGCGTTGGCGAGGGCGACGGCGGCAAGACTGGTCGGTGCCCAGCTCAGTTGCCGCACGCCGAGGTCGGCGCACTCGTCACGGACGCGCTGGACAAGCTTGCGCTTGCCGCCGAACAGGCGAACGCTGGCCTCGAGTTCCATCACGATGGCCGGCGACTCGGACAACGGTTCGATGACGGCGACGCGGGGTGTGAACTGAAGGCACCACGTCGCGAGTCCCGACCACGCCTCAGTGCGCCGCGACTCGTCGGAGGGCAGGGCGTCGGGGAGCAGGGCTGCCCACAACATCTTGGCGCTCCTCGCGCGTCTGACGCTGCGCGATGATGAGACTGGGTTGCTGAAGCCTTGGCGTGAGGATCGCGTCGAGGCCGCCGGGAACGGATCTCAGCGTCACGACACCTTCGTGCGTCGGGCCCCTGCGTTTGAGAACGTGCACGTGCAGTTCCCAGTCCAGGCCGAACCGCAGCTGCACGCGCAGGGGCGCCGCCGAAGGTTCATGTTCGGCCGCGGCCGGCCGGCACAGGAAGATCACGCCATCCCAGTGTTGTGCGCAGACCTGCAGGCGGCGGATCTGCTCCTGTCGGGCTTGCGGCAGCCAGGCCACGAGGGCACCGCCGGCGTTGGCCTTGATGAGTTGTTCGGTGACCCACAGTCGTTCTGCCGGCGCTTCCGATTGAATCCACACGAGCCGGCGTTCGTCGAGGCCCATGTGGCGCAGGCCGGGCAGGTGAGGGGACTTGGGCGGGCCGACGACCACGACGTCCTGCCCGAGATGGACGGTGTGTTGCAGCGCCGGCGCCAGCAGGCGCCACTCGGCGACGCTGGGTTGGGCTTGCAGCACCTCGGTCAGGGATCGGCACGGCCAGCCATTGCCCGGCAGCTCGGCATCGAGCGTGTCGAAGCCGCTGGAGATCACCGACGTGATGGGCGAGCCCAGTTCGTCACCGCGCCAGATCGCTGCCGCGACGTGGCGCGGCAGCTCGTCGCCGGGCTGGAGTTGCAACTTGACAGGGGTGAGAGGTGCCGGGACCGGCGCCTCGTCATCGTCGCCGGCCCACTCCAGGGCGGCGCGCATAATGGCTCCAGAACGCTGTATGGAAACCCAGTATGCCACCAGCCCGAACCGTCCCGCAAGCTCAAACTGAAAACGTCGGGAACGAAATCACATCCGCCCAGGACAGAGCCTCTGGTGCGGCACACTGGAAGCGGCGCCGGACGGCGTGAAATTGGACTCGAGGATGACCTCTGATGTGCTATTCGGCGCAGGTGTGGGCGGACTACAAACGGTACGTGCGGGACTTCGGTGCGCTGCTGAGCATCAAGGAGTTCTTCGACCTGTTCTGGCGCCGCAAGGAGGATCCGAAGGTCAAGATCCCGAAAGGGATGGAGATGCCGTTCGCTGACGCATCGGACGAGGACGGTCTGAAGATCAAGGCGTTGATCGACGCGTTCGCGGCGGAGCAGGCGACGAAGTTCGAGCAGGAGGTGTTCAAGCAGCGCAAGCGCCTGGCCGACGCCGAGCGCGTGCTGGCGTCGAAGCCGACCAAGGCGGCCGCCGAGAGCCAGCGGATCGCGACCTCGAAGATCGAGGCGACGATGGGTCGGCTTTCCGACTTGCGACGATCGGAACCGCTCGATCGCGATGCGCGGATATTCCCCGGCGTGTACGCGCCGGTGATGGTGATGGAGAACAGTCAGCGGGTGATCAAGCCGATGCGCTACCAGTGCCGGCCTGCCGGCAAGCCGGCGTTCTACGACACGAAGTTTCCGGGGACGTACAACGCGCGGCGCGACAACCTCGAGGGCTTCTGGAAGGATCTGTTCGGGTTCTCGCATGGCCTGATGGTGGTCAATGCGTTCTACGAGAACGTGAACCGGCATCGCGCCGAAGGCCGCGAATTGCGGGACGGGGAGGAGGTCGAGAACCGGATCCTCGAGTTCCGGCCACGTCCAACGCAGGACATGCTGGTCGCGTGCCTGTGGTCGCGATGGAGCGCGCCGGGCGAGCCCGACCTGTTGTCGTTCGCGGCGATCACGGACGAGCCGCCACCGGAGGTCTCGGCGGCCGGACACGACCGCTGCATCATTCCGATCAAGCCGGAGCACATCGATGCCTGGTTGAACCCTGATCGGAAGAATCTGGCGGCGCAGTACGCGATCCTCGACGATCGCGAGCGGCCGTACTACGAGCATCGACTGGCGGCTTGAAGCGATGGAAGACTTGCGG
>JBDUAG010000606.1:0-2956 GCA_040004785.1 Burkholderiales bacterium
AACTGTTCCCGAACCTGAGCGTGCTCGAGAACGTGCGGCTCGCGGTGCAGTCGCGTCGGCACGAAGGCCTGAGCCTGTTGTCCGTCTGGCTCGATCGCCGCGAGACGCTGGCGCGGGCCCGCGAGCTGGTCGAGCGCGTGCGCCTCGGAGACCGCGCCGAAGCCGTCGCGAGCAGCCTGCCGCACGGCGACCAGCGCAAGCTCGAGGTCGCGATGCTGATGGCGCTGGAACCCGGCGTCTACATGTTCGACGAGCCGACCGCCGGCATGAGCGTGGACGACGTGCCGGTCATCCTCGACCTGATCCGCGCGCTGAAGAAGGAGCCGAACAAGACCATCCTGCTGGTCGAGCACAAGATGGACGTGGTGCGTGAGCTCGCCGACCGCATCATCGTGCTGCACAACGGGCAGCTCGTGGCCGATGGCGAGCCCGGCGCGGTGATCGCGTCGCCTATCGTGCAGCAAGCGTATCTCGGTATTGCGCCGGAAGCGGAGGCCGCATGACCTCGCTGCTGAAGATGCAAGGCGTGCACACGCACATCGGTCGCTATCACATCCTGCACGGCGTCGATTTCGACGTGCCGCTGGGCCAGGTCACGATGCTGCTCGGCCGCAACGGCGCCGGCAAGACGACGACCCTGCGAACCATCATGGGCCTGTGGGCCGCATCGCAAGGCACGGTCACGTTCGACGGCGCGCCCATCGGCGGCGCCGGCGCACAACTCGGCACACCCGACATCGTGCAGCGCGGCATCGCCTACGTGCCCGAGAACATGGGCATCTTCGCGGACCTCAGCGTCAGCGAGAACATGCTGCTCGCCGCGCGTGGCGCGCGCACACTCGATCAGCTCGACACCGCGCGCCTCGAATGGCTGTTCGGTCTGTTCCCGGCGCTGAAGAAGTTCTGGCTCTATCCCGCCGGCAAGCTCTCGGGCGGGCAGAAGCAGATGTTGGCGATCGCACGTGCGATGGTCGAGCCGCGGCGCCTGCTGTTGATCGACGAGCCGAGCAAGGGCCTGGCGCCGGCGATCGTGCAGAACCTGATCTCGGCGCTGCGCGAGCTCAAGCGCACCGACACGACGGTGCTGCTGGTCGAGCAGAACTTCGCGATGGCGAAGGCGCTCGGCGACTTCGTCGCGGTGATGGACGACGGCCGCGTCAAACACCGCGGCACGATGGCCGAGCTGGCCGACGACGAAGGGCTGCAGCATCGACTGCTCGGGCTCTCGCTCGCGGCGCACCAATGATGAATACCGTCACCATCCCGGCAACCGGCGTCGCGGAGGCCATTCCGAAATCCCGCTTCGACATGAAGCCGCTCGCGATTCTCCTCGTGCTCTCACTCGCGGCGTGGCCGCTTGTCGGCTCGACCTCGACCTGGCTCACGCTGACCATCGCCGGCCTCGCGATGGGCATGATCGTGTTCATCACCGCCTCCGGCCTGACGCTGGTGTTCGGCCTGATGGACGTGCTGAACTTCGGCCACAGCGTTTTCATCGCGCTCGGCGCGTATGTCGCGACCAGCGTGTTCGGGGTACTGACCGGCTGGACCGCGGCCGCGAGCCTGGCCTCCAACCTCGCCGCCGTGTTCGTCGCGATGCTCGCGGCGATGGCGCTCGGCGGGGCGCTCGGCATCGGCTTCGAGCGTGTGATCGTGCGGCCGGTCTACGGCCAGCACCTGAAACAGATTCTCGTGACGATCGGCGGCGCGATCATCGGCGAAGAACTGATCAAGGTCTTCTGGGGCCCGGCGCAGATCCCGCTGCCGCTGCCCGAGGCCCTGCGCGGCGCGATCTCGCTCGGTGATGTGACGATCGACCGCTTCCGCCTCGTCGCCGTCGTCGTCGGCGGGGTTGTGCTCGCGGCGCTGCTCTACACGCTGAACCGCACCAAGATCGGCCTGCTGATCCGCGCCGGCGTGCAAGACCGCGAGATGGTCGAGAGCCTGGGCTACCGCATACGCCGCCTGTTCGTCGGCGTGTTCGCGGCCGGCTCGGCCCTGGCCGGGCTCGGCGGCTGCCTGTGGGGCATGAACGCGCAGATCGTGTTCCCCCAGATCGGTGGCCAGGTCAATGTGCTGCTGTTCATCGTCATCATCATCGGCGGGCTGGGCTCGACCTTGGGTTGCCTGGTCGGCGCGCTGTTGGTGGGTCTGATGACGAACTACATCGGCTTCGTCGCGCCCAAGCTGACGATGTTCTCCAGCATCGGGCTGATGGTCTGTGTGCTGCTGTGGCGGCCGCAGGGCTTGTACCCCGTGGCCAATCGCTGAAGCCGGATCATGCTGAACCGACTCTTCTCTCACGACCTGCCGCGCAACCGCTGGCTCGCACTTGTGCTCGTGCTCATCGTGCTCGCGCTCGCGTTCACGCCGTTCATCTTCCCCGGCACCAAGGCGCTGAACGTCGCGGCGAAGATCATCGTCTTCATCGTGCTCGCCGCCAGCTTCGACCTGCTGCTCGGCTACACCGGCATCGTCAGCTTCGCCCACACGATGTTCTTCGGCATCGGCGCCTACGGCGTCGCGATCGCGAGCACGCGGCTCGATCCGGGCTGGGGCGCGCTCGCGCTCGGCGTGGCGACGGCGCTTGTGCTCTCGACCGTGCTGTCGGTCGTGATCGGCCTGTTCAGCTTGCGCGTGCGCGCGATCTTCTTCGCGATGATCACGCTCGCGGTCGCGTCGGCGTTTCTCACGCTTGCGTCGCAGTTGTCCGATTTCACCGGCGGTGAAGACGGGCTGACCTTCAAGATCCCCGAGGCGCTGCGGCCCGGAACCTCATACCTGGACGAGCCGCTTCTGGGCGCGTCGATCGATGGCCGCTTCGTCACCTACTACGCGTTGTTCTTCGTCGCGCTGGCGCTCGTGCTGCTGTTGCTGCGCATCGTCAACTCGCCGTTCGGCCGCGTGCTGCAGGCGATCCGCGAGAACGACTTCCGCGCCGAGGCGATCGGCTACC
>JBDUAG010000607.1:0-2949 GCA_040004785.1 Burkholderiales bacterium
CTTAGTCAACGCTTGCCGTCATGCACCGCATCTGCCTGCTCTTTCCAGCCTTGCTCGCCCTGCTGACCTTCAACTCGAAGTTGGTCGGATCGATCCTTCCAACAGGAGCTTCCACGTGATCAGGCCGATAGCAATGCAAGTGAGAGACCGAGCGTCGACGAAATTTTCCGAGCTCGCCGCCGTGATCGATGGTGAAGTTGTAGAGGTGCAGGGGTGGATCGCGCCGTTTTCTGTGCAGGCCGAAGCCGACTACTTCGCGCTGGTCGAAGACCCTTCGTGCTGCCTCGACTGCCTGCCGGCAGACGCTGCTCGGCGAATTGAAGTATTTGCCAAGGTTCCTCTGGCCATCACCGGCTCTCGGATTCGCTTGAGAGGGACGCTGCACCACTTGCGGAGCGACGAAGGCGGTTGGCGCTTTCAACTCCGGGGCGCGCGGTTGGTCGAGGCAGCAAATGGCGAAGATGGTGCATTCAATCGACGCCAGGTATTGAAGGCGGCGACCCTGGCTTGCCTCGCCGCCGCGAACCTCGAAGCGTTTGCCGCCCCGGCAACGCAAGTGTCAGAAGCAGAAGCACGTAAGTCGATCGAGGACATGGCGACGGTAGATGTGCACTCGCATGCCGGCGGTGTTATTGGATTGCGCCGTGTCGACGACGACGATCCGTTCACGCCGGTCGCAGACCCCATGCGCGAGGGCGGCATGGCGGTGCTTTGCCTGGCCACCGTGTCCGATTCGCCCACGCACCACGTGACCGCAGATCGTCGCATCAGGCCCTTTCGTGCTCCGGAACCCGGGGAGCTGTACGCCTACGGGCAGCGGTCATTCAAGCGCATTCACGAGTTGGCGCATGCTCAGAATATGACGTTGATCAAGAACGCTGCATCTCTCGTGTTGGCCCGCAGTGATCGGCCCTCGATCATCGTCAGCGCAGAAGGCGGCGACTTCCTCGAGGGAAAGACGGACCGCGTAGATGAGGCGTACGACCACTGGGCGTTGCGGCATCTTCAGTTGGTGCACTATCGCGTCAACGCACTTGGCGACATCCAGACTGAACCGACGGTGCACGGCGGCCTGACCGACTTTGGAGCGGAAGTCATCAAACGCTGCAACCGCTTGGGCATCGTGGTGGACGTGGCGCACGGCACCTACGATCTGGTAAAGCGAGCAGCAGGTGTGACGACCAAGCCGCTGGTCCTGTCCCATACATCGCTGTCGTCGCAGCCCGGACCCCGCAGTCGTCTCGTTTCCGCAGAACACGCGCACGTGGTCGCCGATACGGGTGGTCTCGTCGGCATCTGGCCTCCCGCTGGCATCTTCCCCGACATGCCCGCATTGGCTGCGGGCATGGCGAGGATGGTGGATGCGATCGGTATCGATCACGTCGGCCTTGGGAGCGACATGCGAGGCCTTGTCGGTCCGTCCGTTTTCTCGTCGTACCGGGATCTCCCGCTTTTGGCGCAGGCGCTGCTCGCGCATGGCTTTCAAGTCCCGGACGTTCGGAAAATTCTCGGCGGAAACTACGTGCGCGTCTTTTCCGCAAATCTTTAGCTTCCCGGCGAACGTCGAGGCGAACTATTGATCCTCGTTCTCTGAACGGGTGGTCCCGGCGGTCGAGGTCGAGGTCGATTCGGGGCGAGTGTTTCCTCGATGCTGAGATGGATGCGCCTGTCGTTGCGACCGTCGTTTGTAGCCGGCGAATTCGAAACTGAGTGAGCGTTTCGGACGATAGTTCAGAAGTGAATGAGCTGAGTGTTCTGAACGCTACGAGACGGTCGACGCCAACTCGTTGATCCTGCGGCCGTGTCCCCAGATGGCGAACGAGCATCGACACCTGAAACGACGCCACCTATGATCCTCCGACCCGAACGGAGACGCATGGATGGACAACAACCAGCTCAGGGACATTGCCCACCAGGCGATGCTGCAGCGCCATCTCGAGCCAGACTTTCCCGACGCCGCGCAACAGGAGGCCGGCGCCATGCACGCGCCCACCTTCGCCGCCGCGTCGGCGCTGCGTGACCTGCGCGCGCTGCCGTGGTGCTCGATCGACAACGACGATTCGCGCGACCTTGACCAGCTCAGCGTCACGCAGCCCGGCGCCAACGGCGCGGTGCGCGTGCTGGTGGCGATCGCCGATGTCGATGCGCTGGTGCACCCGGGCGGCGCGGTCGACGCGCACGCGCGCATCAACACCACCTCGGTCTACACCGCGGCGGGCGTGTTCCCGATGCTACCGCTGCGCCTGTCCACTGACCTCAGCTCGCTGAACCAGGACGAAGACCGTGCCGCGCTGGTGATCGAGTTCAGCGTGCGGCCCGACGGCAGCACCGCCGACGGCGATGTCTACTGCGCGTGGGTGCGCAACCAGGCCCAGCTGACCTATGACGGCATCGCCGCCTGGCTGGACGGCAAGACCGGCGCGCCGGCGCGGGTGAACGCAGTGCCCGGCATGGACGAGCAGCTGCGCACGCAAGACCGCCTCGGCGACGCGCTGCAGGACGCGCGCCGGCGCGCCGGTGCGCTCAGCCTGAGCACGCGCGAGGCGCGCCCCGTCTTCACCGCCGGCACGCTGACCGACATGCAGCCCGACGAAGGCAACCGCGCGAAGGAGATGATCGCGAGCTTCATGATCGCGGCCAACGGCGTGGTGGCGCGCTACCTCGACGCCAAGGGCTTCCCGTCGCTGCGCCGGCTGCTGCGCGAGCCGGCACGCTGGGATCGCATCTCCGCGATGGCCGTCGCGCTCGGCGACAGCTTGCCGGCGAAACCGAACGCGCTCGCGCTGGCCGAGTTCCTGGCACGCCGCCGCAGCGCCGCGCCGGAGAACTTCGCCGACCTGTCGCTCGCCATCGTCAAGTTGCTCGGGTCGGGCGAGTACATGATGACGCGGCCCGGCCAGCCGGTGATCGGCCACTTCGGCCTCGCGGTGAACGACTACACCCACACGA
>JBDUAG010000608.1:0-2947 GCA_040004785.1 Burkholderiales bacterium
GGTCTTCGATCGAGTAGATGTCGTGGTGCGGCGGCGGCGAGATCAGGCCGACACCGGGCACCGAGTAGCGCAGCATGCCGATGTAGTCGGTGACCTTGCCGCCGGGCAGCTGACCGCCCTCGCCGGGCTTGGCGCCCTGCGCCATCTTGATCTGCAGCTGGTCGGCCGACGACAGGTATTCTGTCGTGACGCCGAAGCGCCCCGACGCGACCTGCTTGATCTTCGAGCGCAGCGAGTCGCCCTCGTTCAACTCGAAGTCGACCTGGATGTTGCCGGGGCCGATCACGTCGCTGAACTTGGTGCCTTGCTTGATCGGGATGCCCTTGAGCTCGTTGCGGTACCGCGCCGGGTCCTCACCTCCTTCGCCGGTGTTGGACTTGCCACCGATGCGGTTCATCGCGACCGCGAGGTTGGCGTGCGCCTCGGTGCTGATCGATCCCAGCGACATCGCGCCAGTCGCGAAGCGCTTGACGATCTCGGCCGCCGACTCGACCTCGTCGATCGGCACGGCCTTCGACGGATCGAGCTTGAACTCGAACAAGCCACGCAGCGTCATGTGGCGATGCGACTGGTCGTTGATGATCTGCGCGTATTCCTTGTAGGTCTCGAACTTGTTGGCGCGCGCCGCGTGCTGCAGCTTGGCGATCGCGTCGGGCGTCCACATGTGCTCTTCGCCGCGCACGCGCCAGGCGTATTCGCCGCCAGCGTCGAGCATGGTCTCCAGCACGGGGTCGTCGCCGAACGCGGCGCGGTGCATGCGGATCGCTTCCTCGGCCACATCGAACACGTCGATGCCGCCCACCTGGCTGGCGGTGCCGCGGAAGTACTTCTGCACCAGCTCCTTGTCAAGCCCGATCGCCTCGAACAGCTGCGCGCCGCAGTACGACATGTAGGTCGACACGCCCATCTTGGACATGATCTTCGACAAGCCCTTGCCGACCGCCTTGACGTAGTTGTTGATCGCCTTCTCGGCCGACAGGTCGCCGCTGAGCTCCTTGTGGATATCGACCAGTGTCTCCATCGCGAGGTACGGGTGCACGGCTTCGGCGCCGTAGCCCGCGAGCACGCCGAAGTGATGAACCTCGCGCGCGGAGCCGGTCTCGACGACGAGGCCGGCCGTGGTGCGCAGGCCCTCGCGCACCAGGTGCTGGTGGATCGCCGACAGCGCGAGCACGGCCGGGATCGCGACGTGATCGCGGTCCATCTGGCGGTCACTGATGATCAGGATGTTGTGGCCGCTCTTGATCGCGTCGACGCTCTCCGCACACAGGGACGCGAGCTTCGCCTCGACGCCTTCATCGCCCCAGACCAGCGGGTAGCTGATATTGAGTTCGTAGCTCTTGAACTTGGCACCGGTGTGCTTTTCGATCTCGCGCAGGCGCGACATGTCGGCGAAATCGAGGATCGGCTGCGGTACTTCGAGTCGCATCGGCGGGTTCACCGCGTTGATGTCGAGCAGGTTCGGCTTCGGGCCGATGAAGGACACCAACGACATCACGATCGCCTCGCGGATCGGGTCGATCGGCGGGTTCGTGACCTGCGCAAACAGCTGCTTGAAGTAGTTGTAGAGCGGCTTGTTCTTGTCCGACAGCACCGCCAGCGGCGAGTCGTTGCCCATCGAGCCGATGCCCTCCTCGCCGGCCTGCGCCATCGGGCTGAGCAGGAACTTGAGGTCTTCCTGCGTGTAGCCGAAGGCCTGCTGACGATCGAGCAGCGACTCGCGCGGGCTGGATGCAGCCGCGCCCGCCGGCACGTCCTCCAGCTTGACACGCACGCTCTCGATCCATTGCCGGTACGGCTTGGCGGACGCGAACTGGTTCTTCAGTTCTTCGTCCTCGATGATGCGACCCTGCTCCAGATCGATCAGCAGCATCTTGCCCGGCTGCAGGCGCCACTTCTTGATGATGCGGTTCTCGGGAATCGGCAGCACGCCGGACTCGGAGGCGCCGACGACGAGATCGTCATCGGTGACGATGTAGCGCGTCGGGCGCAGGCCGTTGCGGTCGAGCGTGGCGCCGATCTGGCGACCGTCGGTGAAGACCATCGCGGCTGGGCCGTCCCATGGCTCCATCATCGCGGCGTGGTACTCGTAGAACGCGCGACGGCGCTCGTCCATCGTCGCGTGCTGCTCCCACGCCTCCGGGATCATCATCATCGCCGCGTGGGCGAGCGAGTAGCCGCTCATCACCAGCAACTCGAGCGCGTTGTCGAAGGTGGCCGTGTCGCTCTGGCCTTCAAACGTGATCGGGTAGAGCTTCTGGAGATCGTCGCCCAGCACCGGCGACTTCATCACGCCCTCGCGGGCGCGCATCCAGTTGAAGTTGCCCTTGACGGTGTTGATCTCGCCGTTGTGCGCGACCATCCGGTACGGGTGCGCCAGCGGCCACTCGGGGAAGGTGTTGGTCGAGAACCGCTGGTGCACCAGCGCGAGGGCCGACGTGACGCGCGGATCCTGCAGATCCTTGTAGTACTTGCCGACCTGATCGGCCAGCAGCAGGCCCTTGTAGATGATCGTGCGGCAGCTCATGCTGGGCACGTAGTATTCGCGCGAATGCGTGAGCTTGAGACGCTGGATCGCGCTCGACGCGGTCTTGCGGATCACATACAACTTGCGTTCGAGTGCGTCCGGCACGATCACGTCCGGGCCACGGCCGATGAAGATCTGCTT
This sequence comes from Burkholderiales bacterium, assembly GCA_040004785.1. Lineage (GTDB taxonomy): Bacteria > Pseudomonadota > Gammaproteobacteria > Burkholderiales > Burkholderiaceae_C > LMDS01. Next base: position 2,669 of record JBDUAG010000608.1, read on the forward strand.
GAGCACCGGCTCCTTCGAGCGCACGGTGGGCGACATTGGCATCTCGGCATCCACCGGCACATCGCGCCAGCCGAGCAGCACCTGGCCCTCGGCCTTGACGGCGCGCTCCATTTCCTGGATGCAGGCAACGCGCGACGCCGTCTCCTTCGGCAGGAAGATCATGCCCACACCGTACTCGCCCGGTGGCGGCAGTTCGATGCCTTGCACGGCCATCTCGGCGCGGTAGAACTCGTCGGGAATCTGGATCAGGATGCCGGCGCCGTCGCCCATCAGCTTGTC
>JBDUAG010000609.1:0-2947 GCA_040004785.1 Burkholderiales bacterium
CCGTTCGGCGATCTGCGGCTGCCCGATCCGATGACGCTCAGCTGCCAGGGAGCCGCGCCGGCGGGTGCGGGCCGCTGGGCCAACGATCGCGTCTGGCTCTACGACTTTCGCGAGCCACTGCCGCCCGGCACGCGCTGCACGCTGAAGGCGCGGCCGGAGTGGAAGCCGAGCGCCGGCGCGTTGACCGGCAGCACCGAGTTCGCGTTCAACACCGGCGGCCCGGCGGTCGTGTCGTCGCAGCCCTACGACGGTGCGACGATCGAGGAGGACCAGTTCTTCATGCTGCGCCTGAGCGGCGCGGCGGTCGAGACCACGGTCGTCGCGAACGCCTGGTGCGAGGTCGAAGGCATCGGCGAACGCATCGGCGTGCGCGTCATCGGCGGTGAGGCGCGCGCCGAGTTGCTCAAGGCGCGCCACATCGAGAAGGCACAGGCCGAGCGCACGCTGGTACTCGCCTGCGAGCGCCCGTTGCCGAACGGAGCCGCCTTGCGCGTGGTCTGGGGCAAGGGCATCGCCGCGGCGGCGAACCCGAAGATCGCGACGAGTGCCGAGCAGCGCCTGCGCTTCACGGTGCGCGCCGCGTTGACAGCCGAGTTCAGCTGCGAACGCGAACGCGCGAACGCGCCGTGCCTGCCGATCCGGCCGATGTCGCTGCACTTCTCGGCGCCGATCGCGCGTGAGTTGGTGGCGAAGATCCGCTTGAAGCCGGCGTCGGGCGATGCGCTCGCGCCGGTCTTCGACAAGGACGAAAAATCCGCCGAGTTCAGCGCGGTCACGTTCCCGATCCCGCTGCCCGAGAACGCAAGCTTCACGATCGAGCTGCCGAGCGGGCTGAAGGACAACGCCGGCCGCACCCTCGAGAACGCGGCGACCTTCCCACTCAAGGTCGCGACCGGCGATGCCCCGCCGATCGCCAAGTTCGCGGCCGCGCCGTTCGGCGTGATCGAGCGCGCCGATCCGTTGTTGCCGGTCACGCTGCGTCATGTGCAGGGCGATCTGCGCCCGGCCGCGGGCGGCGGGCAGGTGCGCGTGAAGCGCTTGAGCACCGACGCCGACATCCTCGCCTGGTACGCCAAGGTCCAGAAGTACCACGAGACCCAACTCAGCGCCAAGGAGATCGGCCTGCCGCAGAAGGACTGGTTCGAGCTGCGCGACACCGCGGACGACAAGGGCAAGGTGACGAAGAAGCGCTTCGAGCGCTTCATCGCGACGCGCGAGGTCTCGCTGCTGACGAACGATGCGGGCGCGAAGCGGCTCGATCTGCCGCAGCTCGGCGGCGGTGACCCGCGGCCGTTCGAGGTCGTCGGCATCCCGCTCGGCGAGCCCGGCTATTTTGTGGCCGAGATCGAATCGCTGCGGCTCGGTCAGTCGCTGCTCGACAAGCGCGCGCCGATGTTCGTGCGCACCGGCGTGCTCGTCACCAACCTCGGCGTGCATTTCAAATCGAGCCGCGAGAACAGCGTCGTCTGGGTCACGACGCTCGACCGCGGCCAGCCCGTCGCGGGCGCCGAGGTCGTGATCAACGACTGCAACGGCAAGAAGCTGTGGTCGGGGGCAACCGATGCGCAAGGCCTGGCGCGCGCCACGCAGAGCTTTGCCGACGTGAACTTCGCGCAGTGCGCGGCCGACCACGCGTTCTTCGTCACCGCGCGCAAGGCCGATGCGCAAGGCGCGGTCGACACCGCGTTCGTGTTCAGCAGCTGGAACAAGGGCATCGAGGCCTGGCGCTTCAACGTGCCGACCGGCAACAGCACGCAGGCCACGGTGCGCGTCGCGACGGTGTTCGACCGCACGCTGTTCCGCGCCGGCGAGACGGTCTCGATGAAGCACTTCGTGCGCACCGAGACTTCGACCGGCCTGGCCGCACTCGCGCCAGCCGATCTGCCGACGCGGATGAAAATCGTCCACGAAGGCAGCGGCCAGGAGTTCGCCCAGCCGCTCAAATGGAACGGCACGCGCAACGCCACCGCCAGCTGGAGCATTCCGCCGGCCGCGAAGCTGGGCGTCTACAACGTCGTGCTCGAACGCCATGGCGCGGACGAGAAGCGGCGCGCGCAATGGCCCGGCGGCAACTTCCGCGTCGAGGAGTTTCGCCTGCCGCTGGTGAACGCGCGCGTGACCGCGCCGAAGGACGTGGCGGTGGCGCCCACCACGCTGCCGATCGCGGTGCAGCTCAACTACTTCTCGGGCGGTGGCATGGCCGGCACGGCGGCGCGCGCGTCGGCGCTGCTGAAGAGCCGCTATGCGGCATTCAACGGCTACGACGAGTTCTCATTCGAGCCGCCACGCGATCCGAACCGGGCGCAAGGCAGCGATGAAGACAGCGAGGCCGCCCCCGAAGCGGCCGACGGCAAGCTCGTCGCCGACAAGCTCGCGCTCACGACCGACAAGAACGGCGCTGCGGCCTTCACGCTGAAGGATCTGCCGAAGATCACGCGGCCGAGCCAGCTCACCGCCGAAGTGACGTACAACGACCCGAACGGCGAGGTGCAGACCGCCTCGACCACGATCCCGCTGTGGCCGAGCGCGGTGGTGCTCGGCGTCAAGACCGGCTCGTGGGCGAGCAGCCGCGGCAAGGTCAAGTTCACCGCGCTCGCGCTCGACACGGCGGCCAAGCCGATCAAGGGCCAGAGCATCGAGGTGCGCGGCCGCCTGAGCCAGACGATCAGCACGCGCAAGCGCATGGTCGGTGGCTTCTACGCCTACGACAACCGCACCGAAGTCAAAGACCTCGGCGCCCTGTGCAGCGGCACGACCGACGAGCGCGGCCTGCTGCTGTGCGAGGCCGAGCTGAACACCGCCGGCCAGGTCGAGCTGATCGCGAACGCGAAGGACGCGGCCGGCAACCCGGTGCAGGCGGCGAGCAGCGTGTGGGTCACGAAGCAGGGCGAGCTCTGGTTCGCGCAGGACAACGACGACCGCATCGATGTGCTGCCCGAAAAGAAGC
>JBDUAG010000610.1:0-2945 GCA_040004785.1 Burkholderiales bacterium
CGCAGGCAATCGAGGATCTTGTCGAAGCAGGCCCAGTCGCGCGCCGCGCGGCCGATGCCGCCGTAGACGACGAGCTCTTCGGGGCGCTCGGCCACGTCCGGGTCGAGGTTGTTCTGCAGCATGCGGAATGCGGCTTCGGTGAGCCACGACTTGCATTGCAGCGTGCTGCCGTGCGGCGCGCGCACGACGCGCCCAGGGGCGGAGCGGGCGCCGCGCAAGGCCGCGTCGGCGAGGGTCTGGAGGTCGGTGGTGGAGTTCATGGGCGCGTCGCTTTCAGGCAGGCTGCATCAAGTGGGCTAGGCCACTTGGCGGAGCATGCAAGAAGACGCGCGCCGCGTCAACCCGGCCGGGCGGCTTCCAGGAGGCGTTCGCGCAGCCACTGGTGGCTGCTGACGCGGTCGTGGCGCTGGTGCCAGAGCATGCCGATGTGCAGCCCGGCCAGCTCGAACGGCAGCGACCGGGTCACGACCTGCTCGCGGTAGCCGGTCGATTCGACGAAGAACGCGGGCAGCACGGTCAAGAGGTTGCTGTTGGCGACGACGCGCCCGGCGGTGAAATACTGGTTCACCGTCAACACCACGCGGCGCTCGCGCCCCATCCCCGCCAGCGCCTGATCGGCCAGGCCCTGGGACTTGCCCGAGAAGCTCACCAGCAGGTGCTGGGCCGCGCAATAAGCGTCGAGCGTGAGCTTGCCTTCTGCCAGCGGATGGCCCTCGCGCATCACGCAGACGTAGTCGCTCTGCATCAGCGCGGCGTGGCGCAACGGGGATTCGGCACCGTCGCCGGCCAATGCGGCGACGGTGCCCGGGAAGTAGCCGACCGCCAGATCGGCGTCGCCGCGCTCCAGCAGCGCGCTCGGGTCGCGGGTGGTCAACGGCAGCACGCGGACGTTGGCCAGCGCCTGACTGTGTTCTATATGCGACACCAGCGGCGGCATGAACAGGGCCGCGGTGGCGTCCGCCATCGCGATCCGGAAGCTCATCTCGTCGGCCTGCGGGTTGAACGCGTCGGGTGACAAGGCCGAGCGCAGGTTGCCCAGCGCGCTCCGCACCTCGGGCCACAGCGCTTCGGCGCGCGGGGTTGGTTTGACCCCGCTGGGCGCCCGTGTAAGCAAGTCCTCACCTACGGATTCGCGCAGGCGCTTCAACGCATTGCTGACGGCCGGCTGCGTGATGCTCAGGCGCTCGGCGGCGCGCGTGAGATTGCGCTCCGCCATCACGACGTCGAAGACGCGGAGCAGATTGAGGTCGAGTGTTCGAAAGTTCAGCGCGGTTTGCATGGCCATACACGGGCGTGATATCCGTGATTCATAAGTTTGATTGGTGAATTATCGGGGTTAACCCTAAGGTACGCACCATCGCCTCACCACCGGCCTCGCCGTTGAAAGGATTAGTTCATGAATACCGCCGTTACATCACTGCCGAAGCAACTCGCCGCACCGAGTCTGCGCCCCTGGCTGGCCCGCGTCAGCGCCACCGTCTGGCGCGCGCTGGAAGACAGCGGCCGCGCCCGTGCCCGTCGCCACCTGCTCGATTTCGCCGACCACTGCGAGGCCCTGCAGCCCGAGCTGGCCAAGGAACTGCGCAGCGCCGCCCGTCATCACCCGCAGGCCTGAGCGCCCGCGCCCTTTCAACCCCTTCATTTACTCAAAGGACCACACCATGAGCACCCTCACCCTGCACAGCCACGTACAACGCACCCGTTTCTTCCAGCACGCGCTCGCCGCGATCTCTGGCATGGCCTATTCGGCCTGGCACCTGCCGCTGCGCGCCGTTGCGCCCGCAGCCGCGCTGACGCCCGCCGAGTCGGCGTCGTTCGAAGCGCAAAGGGTGCGTGACATGGCCTACTCGTACTCGAAGACCGATCCCGGCTTCGCAGCCGACCTGTACGCCGCGGCAGCGCGCCACGAGGGCCTGTACGAAGACTGACACCGGCCGATGCCGTCATCGACCGAAGGCGGCGTCGTCAGGTTCCGAAGCGGCTTTCTAGGGCGGCCTTCGTGGCAGTCATCTCGACTGGCAGGTGGTGCGCCAGCTGCTGGAACAGCTCGGCGTGCAGACCGAGTTCGGTCTTCCAGGCCGGCGCGTCCAGGCTCGTGACCTGATCGAACTGGGCGGCACTGAAGTTCAGGCCGGTCCAGTCCAGGTCGGCGTAGCTTGGCGTGGTGCCGAACGCGGTTTCGCGGCCCTGGGCGCTGCCTTCGACCCGCCCGATCATCCATTCGAGCACGCGCATGTTCTCGCCGTAACCCGGCCAGACGAATTTGCCGTCGGGGCCTTTGCGGAACCAGTTGACGCAGTAGATCTTCGGCAGCGTCGTGCCCGAGCCTTCGAGCCTGGCGCCCAGGTTCAGCCAGTGCTGCATGTAGTCGCTCATGTTGTAGCCGATGAACGGCAGCATCGCGAACGGGTCGCGGCGCACGGTCCCGTTACCGCCGACCATCGCCGCCGTGGTTTCAGAACCCATGGTTGCGGCCATGTAGACGCCCTCGACCCAGCTGCGCGCTTCGGTCACGAGCGGCACGGTCGTCGAGCGGCGGCCGCCGAAGATGAACGCGTCGATCGCCACCCCGTTGGGGTTGTCCCATTCCGGGTCGAGCGCCGGGTTGTTGATGGCGGCCACCGTGAAACGCGAATTCGGGTGCGCGGCCTTGGCGCCGGTTTCCTTTGCGATCGCCGGCGACCAGTCCTTGCCCTGCCAGTCGGTCAGGTGTGCGGGTGGGGTCTCGGTCATGCCTTCCCACCAGACGTCCCCGTCGTCGGTCAGCGCCACGTTGGTGAAGATCACGTCATGGGTCAGGCTGGCCATGCAGTTGGCGTTGGTCAGCTGGTTCGTGCCCGGGGCGACGCCGAAGTAGCCGGCTTCGGGGTTGATCGCGTGCAAGCGGCCGTCGGCGCCGGGCTTGATCCAGGCGATGTCGTCGCCGATCGTCGTGACCTTCCAGC
>JBDUAG010000095.1:0-9843 GCA_040004785.1 Burkholderiales bacterium
ACGAACGCGAGCTGGTAGCCGCCGTGCAAAGCCGCCATCGCGCTCGCCCCTCCAACCGAGAGCGCCCCGGTGCGCGCCGCTGCACCGCTGGCCAGCACCGCGAGGCCGAGCGCGCCTCCCATCATGAACGCGGTGTTGACGACGCCCGAGGCGAGGCCGGATTCGCTGGGGCTGACCTCGCTCATCGCCGCGAGCAACACCGGGTTCAGCGCGATGCCGGTGCCCAGCCCGAGCAGCAGCATGCCGGGCAGCACGTCGATCATGAACCGGCCCTCGACGGGAGCGCGCGCGAACAACGCGAGCCCCAGCCCGGCCATCAACAGCCCGATCGCGAGCGGCCCGCGGATGCCGAAGCGCATCACCAGCTTGGCCGACCAGCCGAGGGACAGCGCCGCCATGATCAGGTTCGACGGCAGAAACGCCAGCCCGACCTGCATCGGGCTGTAGCCGAGCACGAGCTGCAGGTACAGCGCGGAGATGAAGAACCACGCGAACATCGCCGCCGCCCACAGCACTCCGACCACGTTCGAGACCGCCACGCTGCGCAGCCGGAACAGTCCGAGCGGCATCAGCGGATGCCGCACCCGCGCCTCGATGATGAGGAATGCGGCGAGCAGCACCAGCGCCGCAACGAGCAAGCCGAGTGTCTGCGGTGAGGCCCAGCCGGCCTCGTTGCCATTCACGATGGCGTAGACGGCCAACATCAGCGCCGTCGTGATCGTGATGGCGCCGGCCACATCGAGGCGCTCGCCGGTCGCACCGGCGCGGTCGTTCGGCAGCAGTGCGATGCACAGCGCGCAGACGGCGACGCCGATCGGCAGGTTGACCAGAAAGATCCAGTGCCAGTTCAGCGTGCTCGTCAACAGTCCGCCGAGCAGCACGCCGATGCTGCCACCGCCGGCACAGACGAAGCCGTAGACACCCATCGCCCTGGCGCGCTCGGTCGGCTCGGTGAACAGGTTCATGATCAGCGAGAGCGCCACCGCCGAGACGACCGCGCCGCCGAGCCCCTGCACCGCGCGCGCGACGATCAGCAGCGCTTGCGAGTTCGCCAGGCCGCAGGCCAGCGAGGCGAGCGTGAACAGCGTGATGCCGAGCAGGAACAGACGGCGCTGGCCGTACAGGTCGCCGAGCCGCCCGCCCAGCAGCAGGAAGCCGCCGTAGGTCAGCATGTAGGCGTTGACGACCCAGACCAGCGAGCTTTCGGTGAATTGCAGATCGGCGCGAATGGAGGGCAGCGCGACGTTCACGATCGTCGTGTCGAGCACGATCATCAGCTCGCCCAGGCACAGCAGCGTGAGTGCCCACCAGCGCTTGTCGGTGGGGAGTGCCGGTGTCGTGTCTCCGTTCAGTGGCATGCGGCGACCATAGCAAACTCAGGCCGCGTGGATCGGGCCGGCCGGATCAGGCTGGATAGAGCGCCCCCAGCACCCGCGACCCTGCCGCGCCGGTGACGCTGCTCAGGTTGCCCGGCTCACGCGCGCAGAACGCCCGCGCCAGCCACGCGAACGCGCAGGCCTCGACTTGCATCGCCGGCAACCCGCGCGCATCGGTGCGCAGCACCTGAAGCGTCGGCAGCAGACTCGCCAACCGGCGCATCAGGTGATCGTTGAACGCACCGCCGCCGCAGGCCAGTAGCTCGCGCGCATCGGGGCCGTGTCGCGAGACCTCGCTGGCGCACGCCCGCGCCGTGAGCTCAGCGAGCGTGGCCTGCACGTTCTCAGGACGCAGCGCTGCCGCACGGCGCAGCAGCTGCGCCTCCAGCCACACGGTGTGGAACAGGTCGCGGCCGGTGCTCTTCGGTGCCGGCAGCGCGAAGTAGGGTTCGGCGAGCATCTGCGCCAGCAGCGGCGCATCGACCCGGCCCGACGCGGCCCACGCGCCGGCGTCGTCATAGGGCAGGCCGGTGTGCAGACGGCACCAGTGGTCCATCAGCACATTGCCGGGGCCGCAATCGAACCCGATCGTGCGGCCATCGGCGTGCAGCACCGTCAGGTTGGCGATGCCGCCGATGTTGAGCACCGCGACCGCCGCGTCCGTGCGGGCGAACGCGGCGCGGTGAAACGCCGGCACCAGCGGCGCACCCTGGCCGCCTGCGGCGACATCGCGGCTGCGCAGGTCGGCGACGACATCGATGCCGCACAGCTCGGCGAGCAGCGCCGGGCTGTTCAGCTGCAGCGTGTACCCGGTGCCGTCGAATTCGCCGGGCCGATGCCGCACGGTCTGGCCATGCGCGCCGATGGCGCGTACTTGGCCGGCCGCGATGCCAGTGCGGGCGAGCACGTCGGCGACGGTCAGCGCGCACAGGCGCACGAGGCCATTGCCCGCCAGCGCGGCCCGGTGCAGTTCATCGGCTCCCGTGGTGTTCAGTGCCAGCAGCTGGGCGGCGAGTGCCGGCTCGAACGGCCGGTGCGCATGCGCGAGCACCTTCAGCGCTGCGTCTGAAAAATCGACCAGCACCGCGTCGACGCCGTCGAGCGAGGTGCCCGACATCAGACCGATGTAGATCTCGCCCATGACGGACACGGGCTTGCGACTATTCGGCGTACGACCCCGAGCGCACGACGGTGTCTGCCACGTCGAGCTGGCTTTCCATGCTCCGTGCGACCTGCATGAACTGAGCCTTCGCGGCGGCCGACAATTCGGTCGTCTCGGCCGAGCGCGCCAGGATCATCGGGTCCTCCTGCACGCCGTTCATCTTCACTTCGAAGTGCAGGTGCGGGCCGGTGGCCCAGCCCGTCGAGCCGACCGCGCCGATGCGTTGGCCCTGCTCGACGTGCGCGCCGCGCGCCACGTCGATGCGGCTCATGTGCGCGTACAGCGTCGAGCGCTGCGCGCCGTGCTTGATCTCGACGACGTTGCCGTAGCCGTTCTGCCAGCCGGCGAACTCGACCGTGCCTTCGCCGATCGCGCGGATCGCGGTGCCGGTGGGCGCGCCGTAGTCCACGCCCTTGTGCTGCTTCCAGCTGTTCAGGATCGGGTGCATGCGCATCGCGAAGCCCGAGGTCACGCGCGAGAACTCGAGCGGGCTGGCGAGGAACGCGTGGGTCTTGCTCTTGCCGTCCAGGCCGTAATAGGCGCCCTTGTTCTGAGCGTCCTTGAACCACATCGCCGAATACGTGCGGCCGTTGTTGACGAACTCGGCGGCGAGCACGCGGCCGGCGCTCGAGGCGCCCCAGGTGATCGGCTCGCCGTCGGCCGTCAGCGTTTCATAGACGACCGAGAAGGTGTCGCCCTTGCGCAGTTGGCGGTGGAAGTCGACGTCGGTGGCGAACACTTCGGTCAGTTGCGTCGCGATCGAATCGGGGATCCGTGCATCGTCGGTCGCGGCGAACAGCGACGAGCGGATCGTGCCGCTGCCCATGCGCACCTGAGCGGCCAGCGGCGCGGTCGTGACGGTCGCCGTCAGCTTGCCGGCCACGCGCTCGACGCGCAGCCGCGTGAACTGCGTGCCGAGCAGCGTGCTGTCGGCCGGCGCGTAGCGCCCGACCAGCTCGGTGAGCTTGCCGTTCTCGTCGGTCTGGACGCGCACCATCTTGCCACCGCGCCCGTTGAGCAGCTGACGCGCCGTCGGGTCGAGGCGCAGGAACGCCGCCGCGTTCGGGTCGCTGACGTTGAGGCGCTTCAGCAGGCTGTCTGCGGTGTCGGTTGAGCGCGTCAGATCCGTCCGGTACAACTGCAGGTCATGCTCGGCCAGTGCATCCAGTTGTGACTGGATGTCGCCGGGTGTGACACTTTCGGTCACGAGCCGCTGCGGAATCTGGTTGGCGTCGAAGGCCAAGGGCGAGATGCCGAAGGCCGTCACGCCGAAGCCGGCGAGTGCCAGCATCACGGCAGCCGACAGGCCGCGCGGATGCGCGGAGACAAGGCGTCTGGTGTGCGCGGTGGCCGCAGCCAGGGCGCGTTCAATGGCGTCTGATGACATCAATTCGGTACGCGAGCCCATCGGCTCTGAAAGTGCGAGTGCGGGCGGCTTGCGGCCCGTACTTCGGTATGTTTCCCTGCGGCCCGGAGGGCCTCCACTAGAATCCGTGGCGCCGGTCGCTATCGAGACCAAGCCTCGTCTGGGTCGCTTCGCGTTGAACCTGAGCGGGCCCCAAACAGCCGCGCAGTATACCGATCGGGTCCGGGCAATATTCCCGGAAATGACCCTTATGTCGTTGAACTCCTTGACCTTTACTCAGTTTCCCCAAGTGCCTCAACTCCCGCATCCGATCACCGACCGCGTTCGCGAGGCGATGGCTACCTCGCTGCGCGGCTGCGACGAACTGTTACCAGAGGCCGACTGGCTGACCAAGTTGTCACGTTCCGAAGCAACCGGCGTGCCACTGAGAATCAAGCTCGGTCTGGACCCGACCGCACCCGACCTGCACCTCGGCCACACGGTCGTGCTGAACAAGATGCGGCAACTGCAGGATCTCGGCCACACGGTGATTTTCCTGGTCGGCGATTTCACCTCGATGATCGGCGACCCGTCGGGCCGCAACACGACGCGACCGCCGCTCACGCGCGAGCAGATCGAGGCCAACGCCCAGACCTACTTCAACCAGGCCAAGCTGGTTCTGGACGAAAGCAGGACCGAGGTCCGTTACAACTCCGAGTGGAGCGACCCGCTCGGCGCGCGCGGCATGATCCAGCTCGCCTCCCGCTACACGGTGGCGCGGATGATGGAGCGCAACGACTTCCACGACCGTTTCAAGGCCGGCACGCCGATCAGCGTGCACGAGTTCCTCTACCCGCTGATGCAGGGCTACGACTCGGTCGCGCTCAAGAGCGACCTCGAGCTCGGCGGCACCGACCAGAAATTCAACCTGCTGGTCGGCCGCGCATTGCAGAGCGAATACAGCCAGGAGCCGCAGTGCATTCTGACGATGCCGCTGCTCGAGGGCCTGGACGGCGTCGAGAAGATGTCCAAGAGCAAGGGCAACTACATCGCGATCACCGAGGCGCCAAACGACATGTTCGCGAAGCTGCTTTCGATCAACGACCTGTTGATGTGGAAGTACTTCACCCTGCTGAGCTTCCGTCCGGAGGCGGAGATCGCGGCGTTGAAGCGCGAGATCGAGGCCGGCCGCAACCCGAAGGACGCGAAGGTGCTGCTCGCCAAGGAGATCACGACCCGCTTCCACAATGCGGCGGCGGCCGAGGCGGCCGAGATCGACTTCAACCACCGCGCCCGCGGCGGCGTGCCGGATCAGATCGACGCGATCACCTTGTCAGGCGCTCCTCTGGGTATCGGCGCGGTGCTGAAACAGGCTAATCTCGCGGCATCCACCGGCGAAGCGCTGCGCCTGGTCGATGGCAGCGGCGTGCGGGTCGATGGCGCCGTGATCAGCGACCGCGGCCTGAAGCTCGGTGCCGGCGTCTACGTCGTGCAGGTGGGCAAGCGCAAGTTCGCGCGGGTGACTCTGGAGTGATGTCTCATGTTGCGGCGAAGCCTGGTGATGGGAGCGGTCTCTGCGCTGACGCTGTCAGCGCAAGCGGCGCCACCGCCGCACGAGCAAAGTCGCATCGAGCGACTGATTCACTTCGTCGAGACGCAGAAGGACATGAAGTTCATCCGCAACGGCACCGAATACACCTGCACCGAAGCGGCCAAGTTCCTGCGCGGCAAGCTCGACTCCATGGGGGGTGAAGTGACCACCGCGCGCGAGTTCATAGAGCGCATCGCCACCAAGTCGAGCATGAGCGGCCAGCCCTACCACGTGAAATTCGCGGACGGCAAGCTGATCCCGGCGGCGCAGTTCCTTGGCGAGGAACTCAAGCGCATGGAAGCGCGCCCCGCGTAAAGAGTGCAGGTCAAGGCCCTTCTCAAGCTGTCGATCGCGGCGGCCATCGCCACCATTGCGATGAAGTCTGCGGCGTGGTGGGTCACCGACTCGGTGGGCTTGCTGTCGGACGCGATGGAGTCGTTTGTCAACCTCGCCTCGGCCCTGTTCGCGATCGCGATGGTGACGATCGCGCAGCGCCCGGCCGACGACGATCACCCATTCGGCCACACCAAGGCCGAGTATTTTTCGAGCGGCTTCGAGGGCCTGCTGATCGCCGGCGCGGCCGTCGGGATCATCTGGGCGGCCGCGCACCGGTTCGCCGACCCGCAACCATTGCAGTCGCTGGGCTGGGGCATCGCGCTCGCGGTCGTCAGCTCGGGGCTGAACGGGCTGCTGGCATGGCGGATGATGGCCGCGTCGCGCGAGCACCGCTCCATCGTGCTCGAGGCCGATGCGCGCCACCTCTACACCGATGTGTGGACTTCCGCCGCGGTGGTCGTCGGGCTGGTGCTGGTGCACTTCACGGGCTGGCTCTGGCTCGACCCGGTGCTCGCGATCGGCGTGGCGCTGAACATCCTGCGCGAGGGTGCGCACCTCGCGTGGCGCTCGGTCGACGGGCTGATGGACTCGGCGGTCGAACCTGCGGTGCGCGAGCAGATCGACCGCACGCTGGCGCAGTTCGCGCACCACACGATCCGCTTCGATCACCTCGTGACGCGCCGTGCCGGCCAGCGCCGCTTCGTCGACCTCCACATGCACATGCCTGCCAGCTGGTCGCTGGGCCGCGCCGCGGCGCTGCGGACCAGCGTCGAGCAGGCGCTGATGAGCGAGGTGCCGGGTCTGCGCGCGTCGATCCAGCTCCTGCCTTCCGACGTCGAAGCGCACTTCGACGACGTGGCCGACACGCCGTGATCGCGATCGCGCAGCGCGTCTCGCGTGCCGATGTGAGCGTCGACGGTGTCAGCGTCGGCGCGATCGGCCCCGGCCTGCTGGTGTTCGCCTGCGCCGAGCCGGCGGACACCGAGGCGATCGCCGACAAGCTTGTCGCCAAGCTGCTGAAGCTGCGCATCTTCGCGGACCAGCACGGCAAGATGAACCGCAGCCTCGTGGACATCGCGGGCGGCCTGCTGATCGTGAGCCAGTTCACCTTGGCAGCCGATGTCTCGGGCGGCAACCGCCCGAGCTTCACCGCCGCCGCCGGCCCCGAACTCGGGCGCGCGCTGTACGAGCGCCTGCTGGCGACAGCGCGCGCGCTGCACGGCAACGTCGCGGCCGGCGAGTTCGGCGCCGGGATGCAGGTCAGCCTCGTCAACGACGGGCCGGTGACGATCCCGATCACGCTGCGCGCGTGATCCCGAGCGTGCAGTTGTGCCGCGCCGCGTGGCCGCACGGCCGCGGCCGTGCCAACACTGCGCGGGATCGACTCTTCTCCGCTGGCCTCGCCCCTTCGTCGCTGCCAAAGTCCTCGATCGATGAATACCTACAACGAGGAGGGCGTGCAAATGAAGGCGTATACAGCGGAGTTCTTTGGAACCTTTTGGCTCGTGCTCGGAGGCTGCGGCAGTGCCGTGCTGGCCGCGGCGTTTCCCGGTGTCGGCATCGGCCTGACGGGCGTGTCGTTCGCGTTCGGCCTGACGGTGCTGACGATGGCGTTCGCGATCGGCCACGTGTCGGGCTGCCACCTGAACCCGGCGGTGTCGATCGGCCTGTGGATGGGCGGCCGCTTCGAGGCCTCCAAGCTGCCGCCCTACATCGTCTCGCAGGTGCTGGGCGCGATCGTCGCCGGTGGTGTGCTCTACATCATCGCCAGCGGCAAGGCCGGCTTCGATGTCTCGGCCGGCTTCGCGTCGAACGGTTTCGGCGACCACTCGCCGGGGAAATACTCGATGCTCGCCGCGCTCGTGTGCGAAGTCGTGATGACGGCGATGTTCCTGATCGTGATCCTCGGCGCCACCGACAAGCGCGCACCGGCCGGCTTCGCGCCGATCGCGATTGGGCTGTGCCTGACGCTGATCCACCTGATCAGCATCCCCGTCACCAACACCTCGGTGAACCCGGCGCGCAGCACCGGCGTGGCATTGTTTGTCGGCGGCTGGGCGATCGAGCAACTGTGGCTGTTCTGGGTTGCGCCGATCGTCGGCGCGCTGCTCGGTGGCCTGGCCTACCGCGGATTCGTAGCGTCCGACTGACTACGCGAAGCTCCGCACGTCGGCGATCACCTTGCCGTCGTTCGGCAGGCTGCCAGGTGCGCACAGCAGCACCTCGGCGCGCAGCTTGGTGACCTCGCGCACGCTATCGGCGACGCGCGTGGCGAGGCCTTCGGGCGTGCCGGCGACCTCGACGTGCAGCGCCATCCGGTCGTTCGCCATCTCGCCGCTCACCACCAGCCGCGCCTTGCGCACTTCGGGGTGGCGCCGCGCGATCTCGGCCACCTGCGCCGGATGCACGAACATGCCGCGCACCTTGGCGGTCTGGTCGGCGCGGCCCATCCAGCCCTTGATGCGGGTGTTGGTGCGTCCGGTCGGGCACCGGCCAGCGAGCACCGCCGACAGATCGCCGGTGCCGAAGCGGATCAGCGGGTAACCTGGGTTCAGCGTGGTCACGACGACCTCGCCGACCTCGCCGTCGGGCACGGGCTCACCGGTGCCGGGGCGCACGATCTCGACGATCACGCCTTCGTCGATCACCAGCCCCTCGCGGGCCGAGGTTTCATACGCCACGAGGCCCAGGTCGGCCGTGCCGTAGCTCTGGTACGCGGTGATGCCGCGCGCTTGCAGCCAGTCGCGCAGCGACGGCGGGAAGGCCTCGCCGCCGACCGACGCCTTGATGAGCGAGGGCAACGCGACGCCGAGCTCGTCGGCCTTCTCGAGAATGATCTTCAGAAAGCTCGGCGTGCCGATGTAGGCCGCGGGCTTCAGCGCGGCCATCGCCTGTACCTGTTGCTCGGTCTGGCCGGTACCGCCCGGGAACACGGTGCAGCCGAGCGCGAATGCGCCGCTCTCCATCATCGCGCCGGCCGGCGTGAAGTGGTAGCTGAAGGTGTTGTGCGCGAGGTCGCCCGCGCGCAGACCGGCCGCGAACAGCGCGCGTGCCATCCGCCAATAGTCGGCGTCGCTGCCTTCAGGTTCGTAGATCGGCCCGGGCGAGGCGAACACGCGCAACGCGCGCTGCGGGGCACTGCCCCAGCCGAGCGCCGAGAAGCCGCCGAACACGTCGGGCGCGTCGGGCGCGCGCTGCTGGTCGAGCAGCTCATGCTTGCGAATCACCGGCAAGCGTGCGAGCGCGGCGCGGCTTGTGATGTGCGACGCATCGACGTCAGCGAGGCTGGTCGTGAACGCGCGCGCGTGCGCCTTCGCGTGCGCGACCTGTGCCGCGAGCGCCGCCATCAGCGCGGCTTCGCGCTGTTCAGGCGAGCGCGTCTCGAGCGTGTCGTAGTGGTTGTTCATTCATCGTCACCGCGATCGACGCGGCGTTTGGCATCGTCGAGCAGCTTGCGCTGGCCCAGGGGTGTGTCGACGGCGTAGCGGTCGAAGCCGCCGCGCGAACGTTTCAGCTCACCGAACAAGGCGCCCGCGTCGTCATGGAAGTGCAGGAACGCGCTGCCCTTCAGGTAGAAGATGCCGGGCTTCATCTCCTTCAGCCCCTTGACCTCTCGCAGCTGGCGTATCAGCGGCAGGAGACGCTTCAGGGCTTCTTCATCGGCGTGTGCCATGGGTTCGATCTCCTCAAGCCAGCCAGCGCTTCCTGCGCCGGTAGCTCTTCACATCGCGGAAGCTCTTGCGGTCGCCGCCACCGACGCCGAGGTAGAACTCCTTCACGTCCTCGTTCTCGCGCAGCGCGCTCGCCGCGCCGTCCATCACGATCCGGCCGTTCTCGAGGATGTAGCCGTAGTCGGCGTAGCGCAGCGCCATGTTGGTGTTCTGCTCGGCGAGCAGGAAGGTCACGCCTTCCTTCTGGTTCAGGTCGCGAACGATCTCGAAGACCTCCTCGACGATCTGCGGCGCCAGGCCCATCGACGGTTCGTCGAGCAGCACCATCTTCGGGTTCGCCATCAGCGCGCGGCCGATGGCGC
>JBDUAG010000096.1:0-9836 GCA_040004785.1 Burkholderiales bacterium
GACCAACGAGCTGTTCTTCGAGAACCTGGAGATCCCGGCCGAGAACCTGATCGGCACCGAAGGCCAGGGCTTCAAGTACATCCTCGACGGCCTGAACGCCGAGCGCACGCTGATCGCCGCCGAGTGCATCGGCGACGGCCACTGGTTCATCGACCGCGTCACCAAGTACGTCGGCGAGCGCGTCGTGTTCGGCCGGCCGATCGGGCAGAACCAGGGCGTGCAGTTCCCGATCGCCGAAAGCCACATCGAGGTCGCGGCTGCGGACCTGATGCGCTGGGAGGCCTGTCGCCTGTTCGACGCGAACCAGCCCTGCGGCGCGCAGGCCAACATGGCCAAGTACCTCGCGGCCAAGGCGAGCTGGGAGGCGGCCAACGCCTGCATCCAGTTTCACGGCGGCTTCGGCTTCGCGAACGAATACGATGTCGAGCGCAAGTTCCGCGAGACGCGGCTCTACCAGGTGGCGCCGATCTCGACCAACCTGATCTTGTCGTATGTGGCAGAACACATCCTCGGATTGCCGAGGAGCTTTTGATGAGACCGCTCGAAGGCATCACCGTCGTCACCCTCGAACACGCGATCGCCGCGCCGTTCTGCACGCGCCAGCTCGCTGACCTGGGCGCCCGAGTCATCAAGGTCGAACGCCCCGGCGTCGGCGATTTCGCACGCGCCTACGACACGCGCGTGCATGGCCAGGCCTCGCACTTCGTGTGGACGAATCGCTCCAAGGAAAGCCTCACGCTCGACCTGAAGCACGCGCAGGCGCCGGAGGTGCTCGCGCGCTTGTTGAAGAACGCCGATGTGCTGGTGCAGAACCTCGCCCCCGGCGCCGCCGCGCGGCTCGGCTTGTCGTTCGAGGCGCTGCACGAGCAGCACCCGAGGCTGATCGTCTGCGACATCTCCGGCTATGGCGACGACCCGGTGAACCCTGGCCCGTACCGCGACAAGAAGGCCTACGACCTGCTGATCCAGAGCGAGGCCGGCTTCCTGTCGATCACCGGCTCGCCCGACGCACCCGCGAAAGCCGGCTGCTCGATCGCCGACATCGCCGCAGGCATGTACGCCTACACCAACATCATGGCGGCACTGATCCAGCGCGGCAAGACGGGCACCGGTTGCCGCATCGACGTGTCGATGCTGGAGAGCATGGCCGAGTGGATGAGCTACCCGCTCTACTACGCCTTCGACGGCGCCGCGCCGCCGCCGCGCGCTGGCGCGTCGCACGCGACGATCTACCCCTACGGCCCGTTCGTCGCGGGCGACGGCCGCACCGTGATGCTGGGGCTGCAGAACGAGCGCGAGTGGCAGCTGTTCTGCGCCAAGGTGCTGAAGCAGCCCGAGCTCGCGACCGACGAGCGCTTCAGCGCGAACGCGCGCCGCGTCGCCGCCAAGCCGGCGCTGCAGAAGATCATTACCGAGACCTTCGCGAGCCTCACCCTCGACGAGGTCGTGGCGCGGCTCGAAGACGCGCAGATCGCCAACGCGAGCGTCAACACGATGCGCGATGTGTGGGTGCATCCGCAGCTTAAGGCACGCGGCCGCTGGGTCGAGGTGGCGACGCCGAACGGCCCGGTGCCGGCGTTGCTGCCGCCCGGCATGCCCGACAGCTTCGATCCGCGCATGGACGCCGTGCCGGCCCTGGGTGAACACACGGCGGCCGTGCTCGCCGAACTCGGCTTTGCGGCTCGCGAGATCGAGACGATGCGCGCCGAGGCCGCGATATGAGGAACGTATGAAGGACGCTGCCATGACCGACCCGACCCAGACCCTGGCCGACTTCGCGGCGGGCCTGGCGTTCGACGCGATCCCCGAACACGTCGCGCGCCGCGCCGAGGATCTGTTCCTCGACTGGTTCGCATCCGCGCTCGCCGGCAAGGGCGCGCGGCCCGTCGAAACCATCGTGCGTTTCGTCGAGACGATGGGCCCGGGTGAAGGCGCCAGCGAGATCCTGATCCACCGCCGCGGCAGCAGCCCGCTCGTCGCCGCGATCGCGAACGCCGCGGCCTCGCACTTCGCCGAGCAGGACGACGTGCACAACGGCTCGGTGTTCCACCCCGCCACAGTCGTGTTCCCGGCTGCGCTCGCCGTCGCGCAAGCGATTGGCGCATCGGGCCGCGAGCTGCTCGCCGCGTGCGTCGCGGGTTACGAGGTCGGGATCCGCGTCGGCGAGTTCCTCGGGCGTTCGCACTACCGCATCTTCCACACCACCGGCACCGCGGGCACGTTCGCGGCCGCGGCCGCGGTGGGCCGCTTGTTGAACCTCACCGCGGAGCAGATGCGCCATGCGTTCGGCTCGGCCGGCACGCAATCGGCGGGGCTGTGGGAGTTCCTGCGCGACGCGGCCGACTCGAAGCAGCTGCACACCGCGCATGCGGCCGGCGCCGGCCTGACCGCGGCTTACCTCGCGCAGGACGGCTTCACCGGCGCGCGCCGCATTCTCGACGGCGCGCAGGGCCTGGCGGCCGGCATGTCGACCGATGCCGATGCAACGCGCATCGCGGACGGCCTCGGCACGCGCTGGGCGCTCGTCGAAACCTCGTTCAAGTTCCACGCCGCCTGCCGCCACACGCACCCGGCCGCCGACGCGCTGCAACGTGTGCTGCGCGAACACCGCCTCGGCGCCGGCGACATCCGCGCCGTCACCGCGCGGGTGCACCAGGCCGCGATCGACGTGCTCGGCCCGGTCACGGATCCACAGACCGTGCACCAGGCCAAGTTCTCGATGGGCACGGTGCTCGGGCTGATCGCGGTGCACGGCCGCGCCGGGCTGACCGAGTTCGACACGAACTGGCGCGACGCACCGGTGCGCGCGGTGCACGACAAGGTGACGATGCAGCTCGACCCCGAGGTCGATGAAGCGTACCCGGCGCGCTGGATCGGCAAGGTCGTGGTCGAGACGGTGGATGGGCGCCGCGTCGAGGGCATGGTGCTCGAACCCAAGGGCGACCCGGGCAACACGCTGACGCGGCCCGAGCTCGAAGCCAAGGCGCTGGCGCTGGCCGCCTACCGCGGTGGCGCGACGGTCGAGGAAATGGTCGGCGTGATCGCGCGCGTCTGGGCACTCGCCGAGGCGCCGGTCGTCACCGCGTTCCTCGCATGACGCCGCGCTCGTACCTGTTCGTTCCCGGCAACCGCGCCGAGCGTTTCGACAAGGCGCTCGCGAGCGCGGCCGACGCCGTCATCGTCGATCTCGAAGACGCCGTGCCACCGGATCAGAAGGACGCGGCGCGACGCAGCGTGAGTGCGTGGCTCTCGGCGGCCAAGCGGGTGGTGCTGCGCATCAACGCCGCCGATACGCCCTGGCATCGCGACGACCTGGCCGTGTGTCGCCAGCCCGGCGTGGTCGCGGTGATGGTCGCGAAGGCCGAACGCGCCGACGTGCTTGCATCGTTCGACCTCGGCGTGCCGCTGCTGCCGCTGATCGAATCCGCCGCCGGCTTCGATCAACTGCGTGCGATGGCGGCGGTGCCCGGCGTGCAGCGCCTCGCCTTCGGCGCGATCGACTTCCAGCTCGACATGAACATGCGTGCCACGTTCGACGAACTGATCTACTTCCGCTCGCAACTCGTGCTGGCCTCACGCCTGGCCGGTATCGCGCCGCCGATCGACAGCCCGAGCGTAGCGATCGAGGACATGGGCGAGGTGGAGCGCGATGCACAGGCGGCGCGACGCCTCGGCTTCACCGCCAAGCTGTGCATTCACCCGAAGCAGTTGGAGGTGGTGAACCGCAGTTTCAGCCCGAGCGAGGCCGAGCTGGCATGGGCGCGGCAGGTGATCGCGATCGCTGAATCGAGCGGCGGCGCGGCTGTCGCGCTGGACGGCAAGATGATCGACAAGCCGGTGATCCTGCGCGCGCAGGCGATCCTCGCCGACGCGCGCTGAGCCGCTCAGCGCGGCCGGCGCCGGGCCGCTTCCAAGCGGCCGCGCACCCGCTCGGCGGGTGGCGCCGGTACGCCGGCGCCGGGTGCTCCATTCACTCGACGCTATCGGTGGCGCGCAGGCGCTCGCACTGCGGGTGCGTCGCCCAGCCGCGCTGTTCGCACAGCGCCTGCATGCAGCGGTACAGCGCGAACGGCGTTCGGCCCCCACATGCCTCGCGTGGGCTGGCTGGGACCGCCGGACTGGACGGAGCGACCTTCGTCGGCGCCGGCGCCGGCGGCGCGGCCACGATGGTCGGCAATGGCGCGGCTTCGGCGATCGGTGTGGGCGTGGGCGCGACGGCGATCGGCACGCTTGGGGCAATGGGCTCGCTTGGCAAGCTCGGGGCGCTCTGCAGGCTCGGCTCGCTCGGCGGGCTCGGCGGGCTCGGCGGGCTCGGCGGGCTCGGCAGACTCGGCTCGCTCGGCTCGCTCGGGGCGACCAGCGCCGTCGGCGGCGCGATGCGCGCGGCGAGGTCGAAGCGCCACCACCCATAGGCGGCGGCAGCGAGCAGCAGCACGAGCGCGGTGCAGGCCCACGGCCACAAGGGGCGTTGCGCCGGGGGCGGCCTGAACATCGTTTGCGGTCCGGCGGATCGCACCGCTGGTGTCTCGGCCCGCGCAGGGGTCTCCGCCCGCGCTGCCGGGCTCGGGTCGATGTGGAACGCGGGTTCGACGCGGGTGGTGGCCCGTTCGGGCATCACTCCGAGTGCGTCGCGGAACTCGGCGGCGCTTTGCGGCCGCATCGATGGGTTGACATCGAGCGCCGCATCCAGCGTGCCCAGCAACGAAGCGCTGTAGTGCGGCGTGAGCAGACCGCCGAACAGGCGTTGCACCACCTGGGCCATCGGCTCGCGTGGCTCGTTTGCGTTCGGATCAGCGGCGCGCGGCGGCAACTCGCCGCTGATGCAGAAGCGGATTGTCTCGGCCAGGCCGTAGAGGTCGGTCGCGGCGCTTAGCGCCTGCGCAGGCGATGCGTCGCGCCGTTCCGGTGCCGCGAACGACGGCTCCACCGAGGCCATCAGCGATTCGATCAGGTTGCTCGCGGTCTTCGTGCGGGCTGCCTCGGGGCCGAGCAGCAGCGGCCGGTCGTCTGCCAGCAGCAGGATGCGGTTGGGCGCGACGGCGCCGTGCACCACGCCATGCTGGTGTAATGCTTCGAGGGCGCCCAGCAGAGCGTCGAGCAACGCGCGCAGCGTGCGTTCGTCGGGGGCGCCGTTCATCTCCTGCCGCAGCTGCAGCAGCTGAGTGCCAGCGCCGTGCGACATGACGTGGTAGGCCGTGTCGTTCGCTTCGACGACGCCGATCACGCGGGAGAGCGCTGGATGATCGGGGCGCGCCAGCAACTCGGGTTCCGCGATGAACGCGCGCAGCCCGCGTCCGAGCTCCGCGGCCTCCGACGCCGTGTGCGGCCGCATCGCCGTGCCTTCGCGGCGGGCCAGGCGCACGGGCAGGTACTCCTGCAGCACCACCTCACGGTCGCGCAAGGTATCGATCGCCAGGTACTCTAGCCCCAAGTCGGTCTCGGCGATCGCGCGCACGATCTCCAAATGGCGCACGCGCGAACGGAACGGCAGAGCACGTGCCGAGGCGAGCGGCGCGTCCAGAAGGTGTCGGGAGTCGAGTGAGGCATTCATATGCGAACGCCAAGCTTAGCGCCCTTGCGCCGTCGCAAATGTGCGAAATCGTGAAGCGCGGGTGTCGGACGATGACCCGGTCTCGAGCGCCCGATTCAGCCCGGCGCGCGGGCCGCGTCGGCCACCAGCAGCTCGACCAGGTCGCGCGCGAAGCCCGGCAGCGACGCGAGTTCGCGCACACACACGTGCATCGCGCGCAGCGACCAGGCATCCTGAAGTGGCACGATCTCGATCGACATCGCCTGCGCATGCCGGCGCGCTGCCGACTCGGGCATCACGCTCACGCCGACGCCGGCCTCGACCATTCGGCAGGCGGCCTCGAAGCTGCTGACCTCGATGCGCAGTTGCAACGTGCGGTGAAGTTCGTCGCAGATGCGCTGCAGGAAGGCGCGCAGCGCGCTGCCTTCGGCCAGGCCGATGTGGTCGAACGCCAACGTCTCGGCGAACACCACCGAGCCCGCGCCGGCCATCGCGTGCGCTGGCGGCACGACGAGGACGAGGCGGTCGCGGCGGTAGGGGATCACCTGCAGCGCTTCGGTGCGCTCGAAGCCGCTGACGATGCCGATGTCGATCTTGCCTTCGCCGACGGCACGCACGATGTCGAAGCTCATGCGCTCGCGCAAGTCGATGTTCACGTCCGGGTGGTCGTGCAGGTAGGTCTGCAGCACCGGCGGCAGGAACTCGCCCATCGCCGTCGCGCTCGCCCACACGCGCAGATGGCCCTTGATGCCTTGCGCGTACTCCTGCAGGTCACCGCGCAGGCGTTCAAGCTGCGAGAGCACGAGCCGCGCGTGGTGTACGACCGCCTGGCCCGGCGGGGTGAGGGTCACGCCCTGCGGCGTGCGCACCAGCAGCTTGGTGCCGATGCTCTCCTCGAGATTCTTGATGCGCGTGCTCGCGGCCGGCGTCGACAGGTGCGAGGCCTCGGCGCCGCCGGTGACGCTGTTGGCCTCGGCCACCTTCACCATCAGCCGCAGGTCGGTCAGGTCGAAGTGCGTGCTGGACATGCGCGCGTTGTAGCACGCGGCGACTGCCGCGCCGATCCGTGGACGGCTATTCGACGCCGACCGCCTTCGCCGCCGGCGGCAGCTTCTTCGGGCGGCCCGACTTGAGCAGCGGCAGGCTGTCCAGCGCGGTCTGCAGCTGCTTCTGGTTCAACGCGGCGAGTGCCCGAAGGCCGGCGCGCAGCAGCTCGCTTTTCTTGGTCGGGCGCTTGAACGTCAACGCGCGTTCCTTCAGCAGCGCGATCAGGTCGAAATCGCTGCGCGGCATCGTGAAGCTGTCGCGCACCAGCTTTTCCTTGGCCTTGTGCTTGATCTCGGGCAAGGCCGGCGCGGGTGCGGGTGCGGCGCCCGGCGCGGCGGCCTGTTTCACGGCGACGGGCTTCTTCGTCGCGACGTTCTTCTTCGCGGCCGGCGTCTTCTTGGCGGGGAGTCGGGTGGTCATGGGCAAGGGTCAAGTTATTGATATAAACGATTTATACAATAACTGGGGCCCAGTGCGCTACCGTGGGGCGAGTGTGGCGGTGAGGTGCGTCACTCCGCTTCAAGCCCGCGCGTGTCGATGTCGATCGTGTCCGGTGCCATGTACTTCGCCAGCGAGCACGCGATCAGCCGCATCGAGTGATTGGAAAACGGGTTGTAGGAGTGCTTGAAGTTGAACTTGACGCCGCGGATCGCCGGATCGGCGCCCGAGGGCTGCAGAAAGATGCCGAGGACGGTCCGCAGGTACGACAGCGCCTCACCGTCTTCGAGAATTCGATCGGTCTGCAGCCCGCTCGCGTTGCGTTTGCGCAGGTCCTGGTCGGTGTGGACCCAGCCCGTCACGGGCGATGGGTCGAAGGCATAGACGCGGTCGAATCGCAGCGTGCCGGCGTTGGTTGGGGCGCGGAACGCATACGCCATCTGCTGCGCCAGGCCGCCGCCGAGTGAATGGCCGGTGGCCACCAACTTCACGTCCGGCGCGACGTCACCAGCCGCGATCTTCTCCTGCAACCACGCCTGGAGCTCGGTCGCGATCGTGCCGGACGTGAGCGTGTAGTGGTCGACGCGCCAGGGCATGAGCCAACGGAGGTTGGCGTACCAGTCCTGACCGTGGCGTGCTTCCGTGCCGCGGAAGACGACCACCAACTCTTCGATCCGCGTGCTGTCTGGCGGCTTCCGGCCCCACAACTGGATGCGCAGGTTGTGGACATCGTCGAGTTCGTCCGAATCGGACGGGAACCCCTGCATCAGCCAGCGGGAGCCGATCGGCAGCGCCTCCGCGCCGCCCTTGACGCACGCGGACTCCAGCCGGTCCGGCGTGCGGGACACCGGCGCATCGCCGGCCGTGTGCGGGTGGTACACGTTCTCGCTCATCGCTGCAAAGGGGTACATCTCTTGCGCCGGAGACAACGTGGCGCCCGCCGCGGGCAGGTCGAGCCGAACCGGTGCTTCGAACGTCGAGGCGGTGGCGGGGCGGTAGGCGAGCATGCCGTCGGGCACGACGGCGCATCCGCTCAGTGCGGCGATCAGCGCGAACAACGAGATCGACTTCACCGGCAAGCCCCCTGCGCCCTGGCGGAACGCGACCGACGAAGTCTCCCGGAGGCCCGGGATGCCGGCATCCCAGCGATTGATGAACACCTTGCTGAGACGGCGAGTGCGGATCAGGTTTCCCGCGCCACCGTGCGCATCACCGAATCGATCAGGAAGGCCTCCCAGTGCGCGAGCGCCGCCGGCGTTTCGAGCGCTTCGCCGAGGAAGGCCGACAAGGTGAACCGGTTCGACAGGTAGAAGTAGCCCATCGACGCGATCATCAGGTAGACATCGCGCGCCGCCACGTCGGTGCGGAACAGCGCCTGCTCGCTCCCGCGCGCCAGCACCTCACCGAGCACGTCGACGGCCGGCGACGAGAACTCGCGCGCCCGCAGCGATTTGGCGATGTGCTTGCCACGGTGCAGGTTCTCGGTGTTGAGCAGCGTGATGAACTCGGGGTTGCGCTGGTAGTAGCCCCACATGAAGCGGATGACGCTGGCAAGCGCCTCGACCGGCCGGCTCACGTCGAGCACGAGCTTGGCCTCGGCCTCGTTGAAGCGGCGGTACATCTCTTCGAGCACCGCGATGAACAGGCCTTCCTTGCTGCCGAAGTAGTAGTAGATCATCCGGTCGTAGGACTTGGCCGCCTTCGAGATCTGCTCGACGCGCCCGCCTGCGAAGCCATGTTTGGCGAACACCTTGGTCGCCGCGCGCAGGATGTTCTCGCGCGTGGCCGCCGCCGCCTGGGCTCGAACGCCGAGCGGCCGCGAGCTCATTGCTCGGCGAATGCCCGCTCGATCACAAACGCGCCCGGCTTGGAGGTGTTGCCCTCCTTGAAGCCGCGCGCTTCGAGCAGGTGCTTCAGGTCGCGCAGCATGCCCGGGCTGCCGCAGATCATCACGCGATCGTGTTCGGCATCGAGCGCCGGCACGCCGAGGTCGGTGAAGAGCTTGCCGCTCTCCATCAGCTCGGTCACGCGGCCCATGTTCTTGTAGGCCTCGCGCGTCACGGTCGGGTAGTAGCGCAGCTTGCTGCTGATCATGTCGCCGAGGAACTCGTGCGCCGGCAGGTGCTCGGTGACGAGGTCGTGGTACGCGAGCTCGTCCTTGTGGCGCACCCCGTGCACCAGAATCACCTGCTCGAAGCGCTCGTAGGTCTCCGGGTCGCGGATGATGCTCATGAACGGTGCCAGGCCGGTGCCGGTCGAGAGCAGGTAGAGACGCTTGCCAGGTGTCAGGTAATCGATCACCAGCGTGCCGGTCGGCTTCTTGCCGACGATGATCTTCTCGCCGACCTGGATGTGCTGCAGCTTCGAGGTCAGCGGGCCGTCCGGCACCTTGATGCTGAGAAACTCGAGCTGCTCCTCGTAGTTGGCGCTGACGATGCTGTAGGCGCGCAGCAGCGGCTTGTTGTTGACACGCAGCCCGATCATCGTGAAATGACCGTTCGAGAACCGCAGTGCCGGGTCACGGGTGGTCGTGAAGGTGAACAGCTTGTCGGTCCAGTGGTGCACGCTCAGCACCGTCTCTTCGTTGAATGCGCTCATTTGAGAATCATGATGGTTTGCGAAGGCTTGCGCGCGACCATGTCGCCATGTAGTATTTGCAACATCGTCGTTCAGTGAATACTACATGAAATGACCGAGCACACCAAGACCGATGGATTGCCGGACTCGCTGCCTGTGCTGGCCGACGCGGCCGGGCCGCAGGTGCTCGACCGCTCGCGCCCGCGCAGCGAGCGCATGGCCTCGGACAAGATCGAGTGCAATG
>JBDUAG010000611.1:0-2933 GCA_040004785.1 Burkholderiales bacterium
AGATCGTGCCCGGCACGACCATGCCCTTGGCGTGCTCCTCGAAGCGCTTGGCGAGTTCGAACAGCGGCGGAGCGTTCTTCAGCACCGACTTGGCGGTGTCGCGCGCGGTCGCGTAGAAGCGGCCGCTCATCAGCCGTGCCAGATGTCGATTCAGCGCGCCGACGGGCGGCGAGATCGACATGTCATTGTCGTTCAGCACGACCAGCATGTCGGCGTGCGAGACACCGCCGTTGTTCAGTGCCTCGAAGGCCATGCCGGCACTCATCGCGCCGTCGCCGATGACCGCGACGGCCTTCCGGTTTTCGCCCTTGAGTCGCGCAGCCACGGCCATGCCGAGCGCGGCGGAGATCGAGGTCGACGAATGCGCGGTGCCGAAGCTGTCGTACTCGCTCTCGTCGCGGCGCGGGAAGCCGGAGATGCCGCCGACCTGCCGCAGCGAGCCCATGCGCTCGCGCCGGCCGGTGAGGATCTTGTGCGGGTAGGTCTGGTGGCCGACGTCCCACACCAGCCGGTCGTAGGGCGTGTTGAAGACGTGGTGCAGTGCGATCGTCAGCTCGACCGTGCCCAGGTTCGACGACAGGTGACCGCCGGTCTGGGCCACGCTCTGCACGACGAAATCCCGAAGCTCGATGGCGAGTTGCTTCAGTTCGGGTCGCGACAGGCGCCGCAGGTCTGCCGGGGCGGCGATGGTTTCGAGGAGCGTGTGTTTCATGGTTCAGCTGTCTCGGTCCACGACCTTGTCGGCGAGCAGGCTCAGCCAGGCGGCATCGCGCAAGCCGCTGCGCGCGAGTGCGGCCTGGGCCTTGTCGCGCAACTCGTTGGCATGGCGACGCGCGGCATCGAGGCCGAGCACCGTCACATAGGTCGGTTTGTTGTTGTCCAGGTCCTTGCCCGCGGTCTTGCCGAGGGTGCTGGAGGCCTGCGTCACGTCGAGGATGTCATCGACGACTTGAAAGGCCAGGCCGAGCGCGTCGCCGTAGTCGGCCAGCGCCGCCCATTGCGGCGCGCTGGCGTCACCGCACGCCGCACCCATCAGCACGCTGGCTTGCAGCAAGGCGCCCGTCTTGCGATGGTGCATGTCGCGCAGGGCATGCTCGTTGAGCGGTTGGCCGATGCTGACCAGGTCGATCGCCTGTCCGCCCGCCATGCCCTTGTACCCGGCGGACCGCGCCAGCAGCGAGCACAGGCGCGCTTGCAAGGCCGGCGCCATGCCCTCATCGGGCGTCAACACCTCGAACGCCAGCGCCTGCATCGCGTCGCCCGCCAGCATGGCCTGGGCTTCGCCGAACTGGACATGCACGGTGGGCTTGCCGCGGCGAAGCACGTCGTTGTCCATGCAGGGCATGTCGTCGTGAACGAGTGAGTAGGCGTGGATCAACTCGACCGCACAGGCGGCGCGCATCGCGGCGTTGCGATCGCCATGCACGGCCTGCGAGGCGGCGAGCACGAGCAGCGGGCGCACGCGTTTGCCGCCGTCGAGCACGCCGTAACGCATCACCAGGCCGAGCCCTGCGGGGGCCTCGGCCGGGACCCAGGCTTCCAGTGCCGCTTCGACGGCATCGACCTCGGCGCGTGCCCAAGCTTCGAACTCCGCCAATTTCATTGCGGGGCCCAGGCTTTCAGCTGGCCTTCTTCAAGCACCTTGACCTGCTGCTCCACCGCTTCCAGCCGCGTTCGGCAAAATGCCAGCAATTCGGCGCCGCGCTTGTAGCTCTCGAGCAGACGATCGAGGGGCAGCTGACCAGCTTCCATCGCCGCGACGAGGCGATCAAGCTCGCTGAGCGCGTCTTCGTAGCTGGGGGCCACTGCCGCAAGGGTAGCTGTCGAGGTGTTCTTTGCCATTGCCGAATCGCGAAACCCTCGATTGTAGTCAGTCGGGTGCGCGCGACCATCCCGCCGATCGGCAATGTTGTGACGGGTCTTGACAAGCGCGGTGGTCGGGGGTGGCGCGGCGGGCCCCGGCTACAATCCGCGGCCTGTCAAGCTCGGCAGCTTCACGACGACCCGGCCCGTGCGCACCGGGCCGCATGACCATTGGAGATTCGCTGGGATCATGTCCGACCTGAGTGTCAACCTGGCCGCACTCGAGCGCAGTCGCTCGCAACTCTCCGTCAGCAGTTACTTCGACGCCGAGCTCTTCCGGCGTGAGTCGGCGTGCCTGTTCGGCAAGCACCCGCGCTACCTCGGCCACGAGCTGGCGGTTCCCGAGGTCGGCGACTACTACGCCCTGCCGCAGGAAGGCGAAGGTCGCGCGCTGGTGCGAACGCCGCGCGGGGTCGAGCTGATCTCAAACGTCTGCCGGCATCGTCAGGCGCTGATGCTGCGCGGGCGGGGCAACACGCAGACCAACATCGTCTGCCCGCTGCACCGCTGGACCTACGACCTCCAAGGACGCCTGATCGGCGCGCCGCACTTCCCCGATGATCCGTGCCTGAACCTGAACAACTACCCGGTCCAGACCTGGAACGGCATGGTCTTCGAGGGCCGGGGCCGCAGCGTCGCAGCCGATCTGGCCAGGCTCGGCCCGCTGAAGGACCTCGATTTCACCGGCTACGTGCTCGATCACGTGCAGATGCACGAGTGCGACTACAACTGGAAGACCTTCATCGAGGTCTACCTTGAGGATTACCACGTCGGCCCGTTTCACCCCGGCCTCGGCCAGTTCGTGACCTGCGACGAGTTGCGCTGGGAATTCGGCGAGCACCATTCGGTGCAGACGGTCGGCACCAAGAACGAGCTCGCCCGCCCCGGCACGCCGGCCTACCGCCGCTGGCACGACGCGGTATTGAAGTACCGCAACGGCGAGCTGCCCAAGCACGGCGCGATCTGGCTCACCTACTACCCGACCGTGATGGTCGAGTGGTACCCGCATGTCCTGGTCGTCTCGACGCTGTACCCGAAGGGCCCGCAGAAGACGCTCAACGTCGTCGAGT
>JBDUAG010000097.1:0-9834 GCA_040004785.1 Burkholderiales bacterium
GCCGTTGCAGGAGCGCGCGCTGGAGGTGCTGCAGTTCAAGCTCGACATCCTGTGGACGATGAACGACGCGATCGCGTTGAAGTACGGCGTGTCATCGTGAGCGAACTCGCTGCCTCGACCCGACCGCGCATCGGCGCCGGCTTTCGCCTGCAATGGGAGCCCGCGCAGGACTGTCACGTGCTGCTCTATCCGGAAGGCATGGTCAAACTCAACGGCAGCGCCGGCGAGATCATGGTGCGCTGCGATGGCGAGCGCAGCATCGCGGCGATCGTCGGTGAGCTCGAGACCGCGTTCAACGCCTCGGGGTTGGAACCCGAGGTGCTGTCGTTCGTCGAGATCGCCACCCGGCAGAAGTGGCTGACGTGGGATTGAACGATTCCGCGACCCCGCGCCCGGGCCCGCCGCTGTGGCTGCTTGCCGAGCTGACCTACCGCTGTCCGCTGCACTGCGTGTTCTGCTACAACCCGATCGACTTCGCGAACCAGCCCGACGAGATCTCGACCGACGACTGGCTGCGCGTGCTGCGCGAAGGCCGTGAACTCGGCGCGGTGCAGTGCGGCCTCTCCGGCGGCGAGCCGTTGCTGCGCGACGACCTCGAAGTGATCGTGGCCGAGGCGCGGCGCTTGGGGTACTACACCAACCTGCTGACCTCCGGCGTGGGCCTGACGGTCGAGCGCGCCCGGGCGCTGAAGGCGGCCGGGCTCGACCACGTTCAGCTTTCGTTCCAGGACTCGACGCGCGAGATGAACGACTTTCTCTCCCACACCAAGACCTTCGAGCTGAAGAACCGCGTCGCGCAGACCATCAAGGACCAGGGCTGGCCGATGGTGATGAACGTGGTGCTGCACCGCCTCAACATCGACCACATCGACCGCATCATCGGCATGGCGGCGGAGTTCGGTGCCGAGTACCTCGAACTGGCCAACACGCAGTATTACTCCTGGGCCTTCCAGAACCGCGACGCGCTGCTGCCGACGCGCGCGCAACTCCAGCACGCTGAAGCGGTGGCCGACATCTGGCGCGCCAAGCTGGGCGACCGCATGCGGATCTTCTTCGTCGCGCCCGACTACCACGAGGGCAAGGCGAAGAAGTGCGTGAACGGCTGGGGCAGCATGTTCCTGACCGTCACGCCCGATGGCACTGCGCTGCCGTGTCACACCGCGAAGATGCTGCCCGGGCTGACATTCCCGAATGTGCGCGAACACTCGGTGCGCGACATCTGGTTCGACTCCGAGGGTTTCAACCGCTACCGTGGCACCGGCTGGATGAAGGAGCCGTGCTCGAGCTGCGAGCACCGCGAGGAAGACCTCGGCGGTTGCCGTTGCCAGGCCTATCTGATCGCCCACGACCCGACGGTGGCCGACCCGGTGTGCGTGAAGAGCCCGCACCACGCGCTCGTGGTCGAGGCCGTGGAGCGCGCCGAGGCCGGTGTGGCCGTCGCGACCGAACACCCACTCGTGTTTCGCGACCCGAAGAACTCGCGTCGTTTGAGTGCCGAGCCGTCGTAGCGCGGCCGCTGGCCGCTACTGCACGAGATTCAGGATCTCGAGTTGCTCTTCCACGGTCTCGAACGTGCCGGTGCCCGCGGGCATCTGCATCAGTGGCTTGAACTGCGGGTCGAACAACCACACGCTGGGGTAGACCAGCATGCGCGTGCGCTGATCGCCGATCGAACGCTGGAAGTCCGTGTAGTTCAGCGAGCTGTTGCCGACGCGGATGAAGAGCTGGTTCGCGAGCGTCGACAAGCTGCTGCGCAGGTCGACGACGATCCAGGGCTTGAAGTGCGGCAGCAGTTCGTCGGCGTTCTTGCCGAGGAAGTTCTCGTAGCGCCGGCAGTACGGGCAATCGCTCGCGCCGAGGTAGACGTACAGCCGTTTGTTCTCGCGCTTGGCACGCGCGAGCGCCGGGCCGAGGTCGAACTCGGACCGGCCCGCACTGACCGCGGGTTCGACGACCAGCGGCGTGTAGGCCGGCGGGATGCCGACCGCGTGCGCTGCAGTCCCGAGCAAGGCCAGCACGCCACTGACGACGATGCCGACGAACCGGCGGCGAAGGCGGTGCAGAGTGGGCGACATCGTCATCCGATCTGCAATCTGCCGGTGTAGTGGCGTTCTTTCGAGTCGGCGACTTCGGCGCGCAACTCGCCCGACGCATGCGGCACGAAGTTGAAACGCCAGGTCGGGTTCTCGCTGATCGAGAAGTCGAGGTCGGCGTCGAAGATCTTGCGGCCCGCGTAGCTCACAGCGATCGTGCGGACGAAGTACGACGGGATGTACATCACCGTCACGTTGTTCAGCTCGAAGCCGGTGTCGTTCGGGTGGATCACGGTCAGGTCGGCGGTGGTCGGCGCCCCGATCCTCGGCGGCTCGGGCAGCTTGAAGATGGTCTTGCCGATCAGCTCCGGCGAATCGCGGTTGGGCGGCGCCGAGCAGCCGCCGGAGGTCTTCACGAAGCGCGAGTCCATGTGCAGTTCGCCGTTCGACAGTTCGCTGACGACGCGCACATGGCTGTATTCGTCGACCCGCAGCCGCGTCTCGAAATCGGCCTGGCCGACCTCGGGCGTCAGCTCGAGCGTGGCGGCCAGTGGTGACGGGTTCTTGTCGACCAGCAGGTGCAGCCGCTTCACGTACAAGGCTGGCGTCTGTGCCAGCTGCGAGACGATCTTCACCGGCACCGACGCGCCATAGGCCGCGCGCAGCGGTGCGATCAGCTGCACCCGGCCGGAGGTGGCGTCGATCGGCCGCGTGCCGAACAGCCGGCCGCGCAGCAGCTCCCATTCGGCCGACGTGTCGGCGTGGCCGGTGTTGCTGGGCAGGCCGCCGATCGCCGCACGCGCCGCAGGTGCCGCGACCAGCGGCAGCCCAGCCACGCCGAGCACCAGGCGCCGACGGTGGATCCGAGCTTCGTTGGACGAGTTCATGTTCATGCTTTCGGCACTCCGGACGTGCTACTTGACGAGTTGCTCGCGTTCGTAACGCAGGTAGACGAGGGCCGCATTGCGCCGATGCACGGTGTCGTACTGGTCCCAGGATGCGAAGTCGGGCAGCGCGGTCGCGTCCGGTACCTCGCTCAGCGGCGCGCCGGTTTTCAGCAGCGCGCGCGCGCGGGTCGTCAGCTGATCGAGGTAGCGCGCGACCTGCGTGATCACGCGCTTCGAGCCGGACGGCCCGTGGCCGGGCACGATCACGTCGATCGGCAGGGCCTGCAGCGTGCGCAGCGCCTCGCTCCAGCGCGCCAGGTCGCTGTCGAAGACGTCCAGAATGCGCTGCGCGTCGAGCAAGCCGCCGGCGAACAGCGTGCGGGTGCGCGGGTCATACACCGCGATGTCGCCGGGGCCGCTCGAGTGGCCGAAGTAGAGCACCTGGATCGGCCGGCCGATCAGCGCCGCCGCGTCGATGCCGAGCGGATCGGTGAACGTGATATCGGGCTTGAACATCGTCGTGCCGCGCATCGCGTCCTCGCCGAGGGTCGTGCGCAGCGTCTTCAGGCAGGTCTCGCAGCGCGACGCCATCAGCCCGGCCGCGGCCTGTTGCATCGCGATCGGAATGCCTTGCTCGCGAAACGCTGCGCCACCGAACAGGAACTCCTGCCGCGTGTGCGTGACGAGCACCAGCCGCACCGGTTGCTCCGTCACGCTGCGGATGGCGGCCAGCAGCGCGCGGCCGTGCAGGTAGGAGGTGCCGGCGTCGATCGCGAGCACGCCGGTCCGGCCGACGATGAAGCCCGCATTGCCGACCCGCCCGAGGTTCGACGTGTCGGGTTCGCCGCCGGTGCCGGGCAGCATGTAGACGCCGTTGGCGAGTTCGATCGGGGCTGGCGGCGGCACCTGATCTGCCGCCAACTCGGCGGCATGGGCCATCAGCACGGCCCACGCCGTGACGACGCTGCCGAGCCAGGTGATCGCGACGCGCCGAGGTTCACGCATGGCAGTCGGGCTACTTGCCCTCGACGAGCTTCTTCAAATTCACCAGCCCGCTCTGGTAGACCCCGGTGACGGCCTTCACGGCGGCTTCGTCGTTCTTGTCCGGCGGCGGGTCGTTGTTCGGGAAGGCGCGGTAGAACGCGCCGCGCCACTCGACGGTCGCGGTGTTGCCTTCGCCGGTGACGCTGATCGTCGAGGTGTAGTTCGTGACCGGCAGCGCGCCGCCGTCCTTCGCGCGGTAGCTGTAGCGCATCGCCGCGTCGTCGTAGCGCTCCAGCGTTTCGACGAGCGCGCCGCCGCCCTTGACCGTGAGCCTGCGTTCCGAGCCTTCGGCGTTGCCCTCGTCGGCCGGGCTGGCTTCGATGGCCGGGTGCCAATCCTTCAGTGCGTCGAAGTTTTTGACCCTGGCCCAGACCGCGGACGCGGGGGCCGCGATCGTGATGGTCTCGATGACTTTCTGGCGCGTCGGGCCGTGGGCGCTGGCCGGCAGCGCGGCCGCGCCGACCAGCACGGCGAGGGCGAGTGCCGGTTGCAGCCAACGGGTGGCGAGTCGCTCGAGCATGAAGTGGATCTCCGGGTGGTTGATGAATCAGGGGGCGGCGGGGGCGCCGATGAAGGCACCGAACCCGCGGCTGTTCTTGCCGGTCGGGATTCGCGCCAGCGTGCGGCCGCTCGCGGCGTCGAGCACGCTCACGTCGTCGTCCATCCAGTTGACGACGTAGACCCGGTCGGCGTGGGCGGCCACGCCCTCCGGGTAGCCGAAGCCCGGCAGCGTGCGCACGGTCTCGAGCCGGTCCGCATCGATGACGCTGACGCTGTCGTCGTGCTGATTCGTCACGTACAGCAGCGCGCCGTCGCGTGCGAGCGCCGCGCCATACGGCGCCTTGCCGACCCGGAGGGTGGCGCTCAGCTCGAGCCGGCGCGTGTCGATCACCGAGACGTCGTTGCTGATGACGTTGAGTGCATAGAGCCGGTCGCGTCGCGCATCGGCCAGCAGCGCGAACGGGTGCGTGCCGACCTTGACGCGGCCACGCACGCGCGCCGTGGCGATGTCGATCGCGGCGACGCTGTCGTCGTCGCGCTCCGCCACGTAGACGGTCGCCCCGGCCGCATCGACCGCCACACCAGCCGGAGCACGGCCGACGGCGATCGACGGCAGTGGGGTGCCGCTGGCGGTGTCGAACACCAGCAGACGGTTCGCGTACCAGTCGGCCACGAACAGGCGCGTGCCGTCGGGCGCGGCGTCGATGCCGACCGGGCCGCTGCCGGCCGGCAGCGTGCCCACCACGCGTTGCGTGCGCATGTCGATGACGGAGATCGTCTTGCTGTCCGGGTTCGAGACGTAGACCGTGCCCGTGCGGCTCGCCGCCACGACACCGGCCGGCGCGCGGCCGACCGGCACGGTGACGACGACGCGTTGCGACGCGAGGTCGATCACCGAGACGTCGTTGCTGCCCTGGTTCGTGATGTAGGCGAACGGCGCGGCGGTGCCCGGCACCGCGATGGCCATCAGCCACGCGCCTGCCAGCGCGCGGCCGTTCCGGCGCGGCCCCGTCACTTCAAGCGGCCGGCGCGACGTCAAGGCTGCTCTTCCAGGCGGTCTGGTTGCTGTCCACCACCTCGACGGTGAGTCGCCCGGAGCCGCGCGGCACGAAGTAAAAGCGCAGGTTCGGGTTCTCGCTGATCGAGAAGTCGAGGTCTGCCGACAGCACCGACTGGCCACCGTAGGCGACGTTGACCGTGCGCACGAAACGGCGCGGCGTGAATTGGCGCGTCAGCTGGTCCATCACCATGCCCGAGTCGTTCGGGTGGCTGATCATCAGTTGGACGAGGCTCGGCTTGTTCGGCACGACCTCGCCATCGATGCGCAGCCTGATCTTGCCGAGCGCAGCCAGCGCGGCCTGCGGGTCCTTGCCGGGCGGCGCCGAGCAGCCGCCCGAGGCCTTGACGAAACGCGTGCGCATCAGCAGCCGGCCGTCGTTGGTCTCGGCGATCGCCCGCACGAAGGTGTATTCGTCGACGCGCACGCGGGTCTCGATGTCGGCCCGGCCGCTGTTCGGCGTGAACGAGAAGATCGCCGAGATTGGCGACGGGTTGTTGTCGATGATCAGGTAGAGCTTGGCGACGTAGCTGGCCGCGGTGTGCGGCAGCCGCGCGCGCATCGCGATCGGCACGACGGCAGCGTCTTCCGCGCGCACCGGTGCGTCGAGCACCAGCGTGTCGTCGCCGACGTTCGTGATCGGGCGGGACTCGAACAGGCTCGCGCGCACCTTCTGCCAGATCTCGCTCGCCTCGGGGTTGTCGCCGGACTTGATCTGCGCAAGCGCGCTGCGTGTGCCGGCCAGGCCGAGCGAGGCGATCAGTGCGGCCCCCGTGGTCGTGACCTCGCGTCGGGTCATGCTGTGTTTCATCGCGGCACCTCAATCTTCCCACTCCAGCTCTGCAAACGCTGCAGTGACGTTGCGGCGGTGGAAACGTTCGGCAAGCTGCCAGGGCGATGTCGCTGGGACGCCGACGCTGTCGACCGCCTGGGACAGCGTCTTGCCGGACTTGAGCGCGGCGCGGGTTTCGCGCCGCAGCGTCTCAAGATACTCCTGCTGCGGTTTCCATGCATCGGGCCCACCGCGCAGGGTAGGGCCATGGCCGGGCACGATCAGGGCCGCTTCGATCCGGGCGAGCTGCGGCAGCGTCGCCAGCCAGCCGCGCAGGCTGCCGTCGACGACCGGAATGTGCTGCACGAACAGCAGGTCGGAGGCGAACAGGGTGCGTGTGCGGCGGTCGTAGACGGTCAGGTCGTTGTCGGTGTGCGCTGTCGGCCAGGTCTGCGCGACGAGGACGCGGTCGCCGAGGTCGAACTCGCGCATGCCGTCGACGGCGACTGTCGGGTAGACCATCGCCTCGTGCGCCACGCTGATGCCGAAGTCGCGCGCCAGCGCGCGCAGGAAGTAGGGCTCGCGCGCCGACATCGCGGCATTGAACTTCGCGCTGGCGACGAAGCGGGTGTCGGGCCCGGCGAACGCCGCATTGCCGAGCACATGATCCGGATGCGCGTGCGTGTCGATCACGAAGCAGATCGGCAGGCGCGTCGTGCGCTCGATCGCGGCGCGCCAGCGCAGGCCGAGCTGCGGCGTGCCGCCGGTGTCGATCACCGCCACGCAGCGGCTGCCGACGACGAAGCCGAGGTTCGCCACGTCGCCGCCGTTGCCCGGCAGCCAGTCCTCGACCGCACCGGCGTGCACATAGACGCCCGGCGCTACTTCGGTCACGGCCAGCGGCGCCGGTTCGCCGCTGGCTTGTGCCGCTGCGGTGGTGTGCAGCAGGGCGCCGCACAGCACGGCGCCGGCGAGTCGAAGGAGCATGGGGAGCATGGTCGGGCGCTGAGCGGGCCGCAGCGAGGCGCTACTTGGCGTCGTTGATGAAGCAGCCCTTCTTGACCTTGGCCTGCAACTCGCGGTACCGCTTCAACTCGGGTTGCAGCGTGGGTGTGTCGCGGATCGAATTGCCGCGCTCGCCGCCGATCGACAAGCCGTTGCTGATCGTCTGCATCGTCGTGTAGTCGTCGTACTTGACTTCGGCCGCGAAGGCGTCGACGGCGCACGAGCACTTGTTGACCATCTCGAAGTACGGTCCGGGGTTCGCGCGGATGCAGTCCTCCACGTACAGCACCCGGGCCGAGGTCGGGAAGTCGTTGGCGCGAGCGGCACCGCAGCCGATCAGCAGCGCGGCGAGCACAGCCGCGCTCAAGGTGGAAGAACGAAAGGTGGGGTGGTTCATGGCGGATCCGTGTGCGGTGGAGTCGGAAGTGTCGTGGCTCGCGGCGTTCGATGCGGTGCGACGGCGTCAGGAGCCGGCCTTGCCCGGGGTGGGGTCGGCGCCGTCGATCAACAGATCCTCGGCGAGCAAAGGCGGCGCGTCGGCGCCCTTGGCAGCATCGATGACCAGCGCGCGGATGCCGTACACACCGCCCGGCACCGCATCGGACAGCGTGAACACGTAGCGCTTGTTCGCGAACTGCTCGAAGCGTGGGCGATTCGGGTCGTCGAGGTATGGGGTGATCGTGAACTCCTGGCCGGCGACCGCCTTGCCGTGGTAGCGCAGCGTCACGCTGCGTTGCTGCGCGCCCTGGAAGACGGCCATGCGGATGCGCTTGCGGAAGTAGGCCGACTTGCCCTTCGTCAGGCGCTCCATCTCGCGCACGTCGCGTTCGAGAAAGTAGAGCGTGACCGGGTTGCCGGTGGCGCCTTCGACCGCTGGCAACTCGAGCTTGCGCGCGCCGCTCAGGAACTCGCCGGTCGTATCGCAGCAGCGGCCGCTGCCTTGCGCCTTCAGCGCGATCGAGACCTTGTCGTCGAACCCCGGTTCGAGGCTGCCGCTGCGATGGAACTGGTAGCGCAGTGTCATCGGCGGGCGCAGCTTCGCGAGCTGATCGGTCATGAACAGGGCGCGTTCGGCGGCCGAGAACTCCTTGGGCGGCTCTTCGGCGCGGGCGACGGCGGATGGCAGCAAGAGTGCCGCAACGGCCAGCGTGGCAGCGAGTCGGTGGGTGAGTGGGTGGGTGAGTGGGGTCATGGGCAGCGTCGGTGTTGCATCAAGGGTGGCAGGGCAGAGCCGCCATCGGGGTTTCGGGTGTCGGGTTCTGGTGCTGCCAGAGGCGCTGGAGTTCGTCGCGGGCGCTCTCGAAATCGGGGGCGATCGCGAGCGAGCACTCGAGTGCGAGGCGTGCATCCGCAGGCAGACCCTGTCTGGCGAGGGCGAGGCCGAGCAGGTACCAAGGCTCGGGATCGGCGCTGTCGCGCCGCGCCCAATCGGTGGCCAGCGGTTGCAGCGCGCGCCAGTTGCCTTCGTTCTCCAGCACCGCGGCGCGCAGGAAGAGCGGTTGCGCCTCCGCGGGCTGCTCCCAGAACGCGAGTTCGCCGCGAGCGCGCGGCTCGATCGCTTGTCCGTCGTCGGAGCCGGGAAACTCGCGCGCAAGCCATTCGGTCGGCGTCGCGAAGTAGTGCGCGGTGCCGCCGCGCAGGCGGAAGGTCAGGATGCCGACGAGCTTGGCGTCGGCATCGAACAGCCCGCCACCGCTGGCGCCCGAGTTGAAATAATTGGAGCTCTGGATGACCCGGCCGCCGTCCATGCGGTGCAGTGCGAGCACCGCGCCGCCGCTGCTCTGGAGCGCACCCGCGGTGTGCCCGACCGCCGTCACCGGATGTCCGATCGCGAGTCCTCCGGGCGGTCCGAACGCCACGGCACGACTGCTTTCCACGCCCCGCACATGCAGCAGACACAGGTCGTGATAGGCGTCGACCTGTTGCGACTGCGCCGGCAGGCGAACGCCGCCCTGCAACACGGCGATCTGGCGGGCATCCCGGGTGACGTGGCAGTTGGTCGCGACGCGATCGGTGTCGATCACGACGCCGGAGCCGAGCGAGTAGCCGCCTTGCGCGCGGATCACCTCCACCTTCAGCACGCTGGTCGAGAGCTTGATCAGCGTGGCCGGATCGAGCCCGGCCAACGCCGGGTCGGCCAAGGCGCAGCCGAGCACCAGCGTGAGCAGGAGGCGCATGCCGCGGCGGTCAGTTCTTCGGCGCCCCGTACGAAGCATCGACCACTGGCACGCCGTACTCCTTCAGGATCGCCTGGATGTCGGCCTGGCGCGAGTCGATCAGCCCCTCCACCTGCTGCTTCCAGTCGCGCTCGCCAAAGCGCACGCCCATCGCCATCTGGTAGTCGAGCTTCAGGCCGGGTTCGGACTTCAGCGGCAGCACGACCAGTTGCGGCGTCTTGACGCGCTGCGCGAAATAGCCGGCGATCGGGCCCCAGACGATGGCCGCGTCGAGTTTGCCGCCGGCCAGGTCTTTCTCGATGATCTCGCCCGGGTACTGCTGCGGGTCGGGGTTCCTGATCGGGTAGGGCACGCCGCT
>JBDUAG010000612.1:0-2919 GCA_040004785.1 Burkholderiales bacterium
GAGTTCGGCTTCCCGAGTTTTCGGCTGACGCGGTTCTTACGAAGAAGAAGTCCTGGAGCCACAAGCTATCGACTGCTGAAACTGCCGACACCGACTCACTCATGGCTCGAGTCATGGCGCTCCAGAAGACAGTAGGCCAGGAGGTGTCGGGTGTCGCCATCCAGTCGAAGCAGTTCGCCAGCCAGCAGCAGCTCGCGGTGCCGCTCGACAACCTGAGCCACACGCGAGCCCTGCTCGCCGTGCGCCTCTACAAGATGATCCAGCGCTACTACGACAGCCACCGGATCTTTCGCATCACCGAGACCGACCAGTACGGCAACGATGTCGATAAGGTGCTGGAGATCAACAAGCCGATGCCCGACGGCACCTACTTCAACGACATCACGGTCGGCGAGTACGACGTGGTGGTCAGCGAGCAGCCGATGCAGATCACCTTCGAGAACAGCCAGTTCCAGCAGGCGCTGGAGATGAAGAAGGCTGGCATCGCTATCCCCGATGCGATCGTGGTGCGCTACTCGAACCTGCAGGATCGCCAGAAAATCATCGAGGGCATGAACAACCAGTCGCAGCAGCAGGATCCGCTGACCGTTGCGAAGGCCGCGCTCGCCCAGGCCCAGGCAGCAGTTGCCGCCGCGCAGAAGAACAAGGTCGACGCCGAGACCGTGGAGGCCAAGGGCCGCACGATGTACAGCGCGATCCAGACGGCGCAGGTCATTGCGGCCACGCCCGAGACCAGCGGCCTAGCCGATGCGCTGCTGGGCGCGCAGGCCTTCGTCGATGCCGACGGCGGCCCGCTGGTGCCCGAGGCGGCGCCTGGCACCCCCACGGCTCCCGAGGGCCTTATCCCGAACAACACGAACCCGCTCACGCCGGCAAGCCCTGAGCTCGGTGTGAACGCGGGTATCGAAACGCCGGAAGCCGACGGCGTGCGCGCCGACGAAGCGCCGATTTGATCCCGTTCCCGATCCACTACCAAAGGAAATCACCATGAGTTTCATCAAGCCCACCGTCGGCCGCCAAGTCTGGTACCGGCCGGCGCCCGACGAGATCCTCGTCACCTGCGGCGATCAGCCGCTGGCCGCCACCGTCGCGGCCGTGCACAGCGACCGCTGCATCAACCTGCAGGTGATCGACGCCAACGGCAAGGCGCATGCACGCGCGTCGGTGCTGCTGATCCATGGCGACGAGGACTATGGCAACGAGAGCTACCAGCCGGTCGGCAGCTACGCCGAATGGATGCCGTTTCAGAAGGGCCAAGCCAAGGCCCAGGAAGCCGCCGCTCCGAGCACCTGATCCGCGCTCGCCCTTCACCCAATCCACCACCACCGAGAGAAAACCATGCCCCCAGAAAATGTGACCGTCGTCGATGTGCCTGTGACCGTTGATACCAAGACCGCCGAAGACCGCGGCGACCTGTTCGTTCCGACCGATGAACCGGTGCTGTTTGACACCAGCGGCGAGAGCATCGACCCGAGCGTGACAGCGCCGTCGGGCTCGCCTGCATCTGCACCAGCCCCGGCAGTCGCCCCCGCGCCGGCCTCCGCACCTGCAGCTGCTGCGCCGGCTGTCGCCGATGAAGCCGAAGAGGTCGCTCGCCAGAACGGCGGCCAGATCCCCAAATCCCGCTTCAACGAAGTGAACATTGCTCGCAAGGCCGCAGAGGCGCGTGCCGAAGCATTGGAAGCCGAGAACACACGTCTGAAGGCCGCACCTCCGGCCGCAGCACCCCCTGCAGCTGCGCCAGCACCGGCAGCACCGACTCCGCCCGCATTCGATGTGGAAGCCCAGGAACGCGCCTATGCTGACGCCATGCTCGACGGCAACGTCGATCAGGCGCTGAGCATCCGCAAGTCGATCAACACGCACATCCTGGACACCGCCGAGCAGCGCGCCAGCGTGCGAATCCGGGGCGAGCTCACCGAGCAGCAGACCGCGACGGCGCTCGAAGAGGCATCCAACCAGGCGGTGGTCGACTTCCCATTCCTCGAGACGCCAGAAGGTGCGACGGCGCTGCGCGTGATCATCGCCACGCGCGACGACTACGTGGCGAACGATGGCATGAAGCCGCACCTGGCGCTGCGCAAGGCGGTGGCCGAGATCGCGCCGCGCTTCGCACCAGCCGCTGATACCCCCAGTAAGGAATTGCCGGGCGCAACACCCCCCGCTGATACTCGCACGGCCGAAGCACTACGGCGGGGCGCCACGGACTCGAACCTGCAACCCCCCGCCATCGTGAACGGAATTGGCAACCGGGCGACGCAGGGCCGCATCGACGTCACCACCATGACCGAGAAGGAGTTCGAAGTGCTCCCGGAAGCTGAGAAAAAGAAGCTGCGCGGCGACTGAGCCGAGCAGTGGAAGGCCCGAGGAAATCACCACCCCTCGGGCGTCACCCGGTGACCTTCGTCCCAACGGCAGGACGGTAAACCAGCCCGGCGCCTTGACCGCCTCCAACGTCATGTTCCCGCAATGGCAGCGCAACGCCTGAACCGACGTTTCGAACCCAGTAAGGAGCATGCCAAATGGCACAAACCAATTTCGCGGCACTCACGCCGCAACAAAAGATCGTTTGGTCCCGCGACGTGTGGCAAGCCGCACGCGACCAGATGTTCATCAAGCGTTTCATGGGCACCGGGGACAACTCGGTCATCCAGCGCATCACCGAACTGACGAAGACCGAAAAGGGCGAGCAGGTGCTCATGCATCTGGTGGCCGACCTGGTCGAAGACGGCGGCATCGGTGACAACGAGCGCGAGGGCAACGAAGAAGAGATGAAGAGCTACTCCCAGGTGCTCAACATCGACCTGATCAACCACGGCGTGAAGAACAAGGGCAAGTTGTCCGACCAGAAGACGGTCATCAACTTCCGCGAGATGGGCAAGAGCCGCCTTTCGTACTGGCTGGCCAACCGCGTCGACC
>JBDUAG010000613.1:0-2914 GCA_040004785.1 Burkholderiales bacterium
GCTCATGACGCACCCCCACCAGGTGGCTTCAATGGCAGCGGCGCCTCGGCTGTGCGCGGGCCGTCAACGGGGCGGTCTTCGCCGCCGCCATGTCCGCCGTGGCCGTGGTGCATGAAGATGTGCATAAGCGGGCACGCCAGCAGCAACAGGAACGGCAGCGCGAAGAAGAAATGGGCCTGGTGCTCGGTGAGGAGGAAGTACAGAGCGATGGCACCCAGGACGATCAGGCCGACGCAATAGCGTGAGCCCCAGAAGGCTTTCGGGCGGACGTCGTGTTGAGAATGGTCGTGGTTCATTCAAGTCCTTTGATGAAGCATCGTGCTCATCGAAGTGAGAGCTGTCGGCTGGACAGTCGGGTGCTTTTCACGGTGCCGACGCGGTGCCTGACGATGGAGCCCGTACCGAGGTACGGAGTCAAGACGGTCGGAATGGAAGACACGAGACGCGGAGTGCAACACCCCGGTGCGTCTCCGGCGGTGGCTAAAGCGCCAGTCGCGAGAAGAGAACTCTGATGGGCGGCCCGCGTTCCGGGAGCCGGAAGTCGTGGAGCCGACCAGACGCAGGCGCAAGATGCACCTCAGCAGCCCACGCGGCGGCCACAAGGGGCGCCAGCCCGGGATCCGCAAAGTCGAAGCTGTATGCGTGCTTCAGCAGGGACTGAGAACCTTCATCGCATGCCTTCAGGCATGACTCCTTGGTGGGCCCGGGGTCGGAGGCGCCATCGTCGTGGGCGAGGCCTTGGGCATGATCCCCGGCCATGCCCAGCGTTGTGCCTGAGGCGGACGGGTGCGACAGTGGTGACCCGTGGTCGTGGACACCGTGTGGCTCCAGCAGACAGGCGTTGGCCACCCCTGACGCCAGCGCGAACAGCCACACGAACAGCATCGCGCAGGCGGTGTTGCGCCTGGTGCGTATGTTCGGGAGTGACTGCATGTTCGGCATTTGGATGCGGGCGATCAGCCCCGCAGGGCGTTGTCGTTCGATAAGCAGGCGAGCGTCCAAGCGTCGGGTTCCGACCTATCGCTGGCGATGCGCCAGTTCATTGAGGCGGTCTCTTCTTGAATCGTCATGACGCTTCCATACACAGTTTTGCTTCGAGGATGCGCCGGCAGGAGCCGGCCGTCTGTGCGTTGTCGCACTCAGCGGCGGCTTCAGGTCGCTCAATGTAGGCAAGCCGATCAATCGAGCCCTTGATCTTGCTCAAACGAATGATCCGTCCACAGACCCTCGATCCGGCGGTGGGTCAGTGGGCGAAGTGACTTCGTCAGTCCGTCATCTTGTCGAGTTCCTGCGCGCAGACGTGGCAGGCCCGGGTGCACGCCTGACAGTGATCCATGGGGTGCTTGGCGCATTCTTCGCCGCATGCCTTGCAGATCTCTGCGCACAGTTTGCAGACCTGTGTCATGAACTCGCTTCTTCGAGCCATGAAGCCAGCGGCGACCCTGCAGACCGCAGCGCAGTCCATGTCGAGGGCAATGCAACGGGCCATCACGTGTGCATTGGTCTCCTGCAGACAGGAGACAGAGCAGTGGTCGCACGCATCGGCACACGCATTGCAGGCATCGACGCAGGCTTGATTCATTTGGTTGTGCTTCATGGAAAAGTCCTT
Organism: Burkholderiales bacterium; assembly: GCA_040004785.1. Classification (GTDB taxonomy): domain Bacteria; phylum Pseudomonadota; class Gammaproteobacteria; order Burkholderiales; family Burkholderiaceae_C; genus LMDS01. The sequence continues at coordinate 1,610 of JBDUAG010000613.1, forward strand.
CCAGAAAATGGCTTAAAGCCCGCCGTGACGGAGGGCGCACGAAAACAGTCCTGCCAAACGATGTGCTTGGCGATCTGGGTTCCGCTTTCGCAAAGGGCCTTGAGGCCCTTCTGCGGGCGGTAACCCGAGCATGGGCAATCCTCTGAGATTTGGCCGTAGGACGCGACGCCGTTTGCGGGCAAGGACTTGCGAAGAGAACACGTGCACAGCGCGCAACGCACAGGCTTGCCCTGACTCTCAGGCGGGAAGCCAGGCGGTATCTCGCCGGAATTCGACCGCGTTCATGTTGAGGATTCGCAGATGACGCTTGACTTTCCCATCGTGTCAAGCTTCAAGCTCTCAAACATGCTCAACCCTGGCCTCGACTCAAGACCGGCGCCCGCACCATGACCATTGCCCTTGTTCAGTCACCACGCTCGACCGACTGGTCGTTCCCCGTCGAGGGAATGACCTGTGCTTCGTGCGTCTCACGCGTCGAGAAGGTGTTGGCCCAGTTGCCGGGCGTCTCATCCGCCACCGTCAATCTCGCGACCGAGACCGCCACGTTGCGTTCCGCGTTCGATCTGGATGCGCACGCGATCACCGAGGCCGTCGAGCGGGCCGGCTACTCCGTTCCGCAGGAGACCGTGACGCTCGAAATCGACGGCATGACCTGTGCTTCTTGTGTCGCGCGCGTCGAGAAGGCCCTGAGCAAGGTTGAAGGCGTCGTTTCCGCGCAGGTCAATCTGGCCACCGAGACCGCGCAGGTTCAGTTCACCAGCGGCATCGTCGGTGTCGATGCCTTGGTCGCTGTGGTGGATCGGGCCGGGTACGCCGCCAAGCCGGCGGCCACGGTCGGCGCGGCGACGACAACGCGGCCGACAGCGCCGTGGTGGCCGGTGGCAGTTGCGGGGGCGCTGTCGCTGCCACTGGTCGTTCCAATGGTGAGCCTGCTGTTCGGCAAGCACTGGATGCTCAACGGCTGGCTGCAACTGGCCCTGGCGACACCGGTGCAGTTCTGGCTTGGCGCTCGCTTCTACGTCGCGGGCTGGAAAGCGCTGCGGGCCGGTGCCGGCAACATGGACCTGCTGGTGGCGCTGGGCACCACGGCCGGCTACGGCCTGAGCCTGTTCGAGTTGCTACGGCAAGGCGCGGGCGGCATGCCGCACCTGTACTTCGAGGCGTCGGCAGTGGTCATCACGCTTGTGTTGCTGGGCAAATGGCTGGAGGCACGCGCCAAACACCAGACGACCGAGGCGATCCGAGCACTAAACGCCTTGCGGCCCGAGACGGCCACGGTGCGGCGCGATGGCGCAGAGCACTCTG
>JBDUAG010000614.1:0-2912 GCA_040004785.1 Burkholderiales bacterium
TGACCTTGCCGCGCCAGATGTTCAACGGCATCCGCGAGAACATCTCGCCGACGATCGCCGCGGTCGCCACCTTGCTGATCATCTTCACGACCAGCCTGCTGCTCGCGCTCGAATGGCTGCGCGGGCGCCGCCGCTGAAAAGCGTGCCATGACGGACAAGAACCAGCCGCTGTCGGGCAATGCGATGCCGCGTTTCGGCGGCATCGCGACGATGATGCGGCTGCCCTTCGCCGACTCGCCCGCGGGCCTCGATGCCGCGTTCATCGGCGTGCCGCTCGACATCGGCACCTCCAACCGCGCCGGCGCGCGTTTCGGCCCACGCCAGATGCGCGCCGAGTCGTCGCTGATCCGCCCCTACAACATGGCCACCGGTGCCGCACCGTTCGACACCTTGCAGGTCGCCGATCTGGGCGACGTGGCGATCAACACCTTCTCGATCGACAAGTCGATGGCCATCATCACCGCGTTCTACGAGCGCGTGCTGGCGGCCGGTTGCAAGCCGCTGACGATGGGCGGCGACCACACCATCGCGCTGCCGATCCTGCGCGCGCTCGCCAAGATGCACGGCCCGATCGCGCTGGTGCACGTGGACGCGCACGCCGACGTCAACGACGAGATGTTCGGCGAGCCGATCGCGCACGGCACGCCGTTCCGCCGCGCCGTCGACGAAGGCCTGCTCGCCTGCGACAAGGTCTGGCAGATCGGCCTGCGCGGCACCGGCTACGCGGCCGACGACTTCGACTGGCCGCGCCGACAGGGCTTCACGATCGTGCAGGCGCACGAGGTCTGGTACCAATCGCTCGCACCCTTGATGGCGCAGGTGCGGGAACGCATCGGCCCGACCCACCCGACCTACATCAGCTTCGACATCGACGGCCTCGACCCTTCTTTCGCGGCCGGCACCGGCACGCCGGAGATCGGCGGCCTCAGCGTGCCGCAGGGGCTCGAGATCATCCGCGGCTGCAGCGGCCTGAACATCGTCGGTGGTGACCTCGTCGAGGTGGCACCGCCCTACGACCCGTCGGGCAACACCTCGTTGCTGGGCGCCAACCTGCTGTACGAAATGCTCTGCGTCCTGCCCGGCGTGCGCCGGCGCTGATGCAACGCTGACCTCACTCGTCGTTGGCCGCGCCGTGCGTGGCGCCATCGACCTCGCCGAAGTTCGAGAACCCTGCACGGCCCTGCGCCGGCGTCGCGGCGGCGAGGCCGACCGCGCGCCGCAGCAGCGCCTCCGGCTGGGTGCCGTCCTGCGGATACTGCGCGATGCCCAGCGCGGTGGCGACCGAGACGCTCTCCCCGGCCACCTTGAACGGCTCCAGCAGCGCGGCGCACAGCTTTGCGCCGACCCGCCCGGCGTCGGACGGCGACAGGATCGAGCCGAGCAGCAGCGCGAAGCCGTCGTCGCCCAGCGACGCGACGACATCGCTTGCGCGCACACCGGCACGCAGCCGCACGCCGACCTTGCGACGCAGCGCGTTCGCGGCCTCGCGGCCCATGCGCGCTTCGGTCGTCGCCAAGCCTTCGATGCGCAGCGCGAGCACCGCCATCGGCGCCGGCTCGCGCTCGCGCAGCGCGAGCAGCTGGCTGACGTGCTCGATGAACTGCTGCTGGTGCGGCAGCCCGGTCTCCAGATCGGTCGCGTAGGCGGTGCGCGCGTCGCGCTCGATCAGCTTGCGCTGGATCGCGCCGCGCAACCGCAGGCCCAAGGTCGGCAAGCCGAGCTCGGCGCGCAACAGCACGTCCTGCGCGCCGCGCTGCTGCCACGCGAGGATGTCGGCGGGGACCAGCGTCGGCGCGATGACGAGCACGGCCACGTCGGCGGCCAGATCGGCCGCGATGGCCTGGGCTTCAGCGGGCGCGTCGGCAGCGATGATCAGCGCGTCAGAGCCCCTGCCGTGGAGCAGCGTCGACAACTCGGCCGGCGTGGCGCAGGCGTGCAGCTCGAACGGGCCAAACGGCGACTGCCGCAGCGTTGCAACGCTGTCGGCCGACAGCGAAATCAGTGTGGCGATGTGCAGCGGCGCGGCGGCGGGAGGGACGGAATGCATCCGCGAAGAATACTGCGCCGGCAGCGCCTCACCCACGAATCGGCTTGACGGCCCTCAGGACCCCTTCGGCAGCGGCATCGCGAGTTCGCCGCGCCACTCGAAGCTGAGATCGCCGGGGCCGGAGCCCGCGAGGCGGCCTTTGAGCACGGTGTCGAGCTTGCGGTCGGGCGCGCCGTACAGGCCGATGGCCTGGCGCACGTCGCCGAGCGCACTCACCGTCACCGGCACATCGACGAAGGTCTCGCCGAAGCGTGGCACCGTGCCGCGTCCATCGCTCACGCCGGTGCCGATGGTCTTGCCGTTGAGCATCAACTCGGCCGTGGCGCCGCTGAAGTCGACCGGGCCGTCGTTGGGGTTCTGGACGCGCAGCTTGGCAACGAAGCGCAACTCCATCGCCGCGCCGTCGATGCGCTGCACGCTCGCGACGTTCACCCGCAGGGGCTCGCGCGACGACGTCGCGCACGCGGCCACCAACGCCAACGGAATCAGGGCAATGAAGAGGCGGCGCAGGCTGGTCATGAGCGATCCCTTGTGAGCGTGGTGGTGGCGCGGGCGCTCACCATTTGTCGTCGTTCTTCTTGTTGACGGGCGCGGGCGCGTCACCGGCTTCCTTGGCCACGCGCGCGGTCTTGCGCGCGGGCGCGGCCGTGCCCGTCGGCGGCGGTGCCATGCTGTCGCTGCTCGCCACGGTGGCGGCCGGCCGGCCGCCCTTGAGCTGCTCGCGCACCTGCAGCGCACCGGGCAGCAGGTTGTCAAGCGAGCCGGTCGCGCCTTCGATGTGGCCATACGACAGGTTCGGCGTGACGCGGTCGATCACGAGCTGGCAGCACGGCGACTCGACGCGGCCCAGGCTCTGGCCGGTCTG
>JBDUAG010000615.1:0-2911 GCA_040004785.1 Burkholderiales bacterium
GCAGCAGGTGGTCGCCGGTGGCGTGGCCGAGCGTGTCGTTGACGACCTTGAAGCGATCGACGTCGATGAAGATCACAGCGAACTGGCTCGCCTCGGGCTCGCTGTGTGCCAGCGCGCGGCCCACCGCGGCCTGGAACGCGGCGCGATTCGGCAGCGTGGTCAGTTCGTCGTGCTCGGCGAGGAAGAGGGCCCGGCCTTCGGCGTCGACGATGTCGGTGATGTCGTTGCTCAGGATGTAGACGCCGCTGACGAGGCCATCGGGGCCGACCTTGGGCATGTACATGATGTTGAACCATCGCCCCCGGCTGGCGCTGTCGCGGACGACGAAGTGGTCCACCGCGAAGGTCTGCCCGGCGAGCGCGCGCTCCAGGCTCGGTTGCAGCACCGCATAGCGCGCTTCGCCGTAGACCTCGAGCGCGGTGCGGCCCAGCATGTCCTCGGGTTTCACGCCGAGCCAGCGTTCGTAGTTGCGGTTGACGAAGCGGTAGCGCATGTCGCCATCGACGAACGCGACCATCGCGGGGATGTTGTCGGTGATCGTGCGAAGCTCGTCTTCGCTGTGGCGCAGCAGGCTCTGCGAGTCGACAAGTCGCTGGTACGGCGCGCGGATGCTGTCGGCGACGATCGTGCGGTAGATCATCCAGAAGCCGAGCACCTTGTAGAGGTGGCCGACGACCATCGCGAGATCGGTGATGCGCGTGTAGAGCGTGAAGACGATCTCGCCGATCGCCATCAGCACCGCGGCGCACAGCAGCGAGGCCACGTCGTACGGCTGGCGTGTGCTCAGGCGGCGCACGAACAGCGTGCTTGCGGTCAGGAACAGCGCGGCGATCGTGTACTCGATGCCGCGCTTGGCCCAGGTCAGCGATTCGCCATCGATCACCAACGCGGGCAGCGCCTCCGGCCAACCCAGCGCCCAGGCGCACGCCGCGAGCACATACGCGGCGACGCCGGCGGGTGCCCAGCGCAACCAGGGCGGCTCGCGATCGAGGTGCCACGGCAGTGCGGCGACGCACAGCACGGCCAGCGCGATCAACAGGCGCCCGGCCATGAACAGCGCCGCGCTCTTGGTCGCGGTGTTGGCCGTGATCAGGGCGGGCATGCCCGGGAACGACAGCGTGTGCGCCAGGTCGAGCGCGAGTGCGCCCGCGCTCGCGACCCCGAGGACGTGAACGCTGCGCGGCGTGGCGAGTTCGCGCCCGTTCCAGGCCACGGCAGCGACCGCGCCGCACACCAGCATTGAGGCGAACTCGAGCAGCGTGTGCCATTGGGTGAAGCTCAGTCCGGCATACGAGTCGGGCAGGCGAATCGTCAAGACGAACAGGACCAACATCGGCACGGCCGCCAGGATCAGCAGCAGGATGCGGCGCCGATGAGCGGCAAGCAGGTCGGCGTTCATCCTCGGCGCCGGCGGCGTGCCGGCAACGAGAAAGGTGCGTGGAGGTTCAAAGAGGTCATGGCGCGCCGGATCCAGGAGAGAACGGCGCGGAGCGCCGTGCCGGCCCGGACACGATGAAGTCCGAAGCCCGGGCAGCACTGTCTTCGGCCGCTCAGCGAGGCGCTTGAGGCGATTCCGGGCGTTCTGTCAAGTTTTTGGCGAGATGCCGCTCGTGTGCCTCAGAGGAACGCCAGCTTGCGTGCAGCGCCGAAGTTCGTCAGGTTCGGCAGCACCGTGTCGAGCTGCGATTCGCTCGCGCCGAACCAGCCCAGCAGCGTGGCCGCGTACTGGTCGACGGCGGTGGTCGGAATCCATCGGCCCTGCAGCTCCCAGCTGTCCTGGCCGACGTCGTTCGCGCCGCCCAGCACCAGGTCGGGGTAGCTGCCGTAGGTCGTGCCGCCTTTCACGGCGCCGCCCAGCACGATGTGCTGGTTGCCCCAGGCGTGGTCGGTGCCGGTGCTGTTGTTGGGGGCGAAGGTGCGGCCGAAGTCGCTTTGCGTGAAGCTGGTCACGGCGTCGCCGAGGCCGAGGTTCTTCATGGCGGCGTAGAACGCGCCGAGCGCGTCGCCCAGCTGCTTCAGCAGGCGCGCGTGATCGCCTTCCAGCGGCGTGCCGGTGACGAGCTGGTTGCCGTGGGTGTCGAAGCCACCCATCGAGGCGAAGAAGATCTGCCGGTTGCCCTGCACCGTGGCGTTGCCGGCGATCAGCTTGGCGAGCTGGTAGAGCTGCTGGCCGAGGCCGGTCGTGATCTTGCCGTTGGCGGTGAGGGATGCGAACGCGGCGTCGATGACGGCTGACGCGCCGGCCTCGCCGGGCTGTGTCTTCACCAGATCGGCGAGCCGCGTCGACATCGCGAACGCGTTGCGCTGCGCCGCCGTGTAGGCATCGCCGAGGTCCGCGTCCTGCGCCTGGGCATAGAGCGCGTCGATCGCGGCCTTGCGTGCGAGCTGCGGCGCCCAGGTGTCGCCGGCCTGCAGGCCGTAGGCGCCGAAGGTCGCGCCCGGGCCGGGCAGCACCAGGGGCGTCTGCAATGCGGTCAGCCCGAAGCGCGCGCTGCCGGCGACCGAGATCACAGGGTTCACGGTGGCCAAGGTTTCGGAGGCACGGCCGCCCCAGCCGGTGCGCGTGAGCGAATCGCTGCTGCCGGTCTCCCACAGGATCTGCTGGTCGGAGTGCGAGAACAGGCTGCTCGGGAGCACGCCCGAGTTCGCGCTGGCGGCGCGGTACTGCGCCTTCGTGAGCGGCTGGCTCAGCGGGCCGACGTTGAAGACCGGCGCGAGGTGGCCGGCGCTCCACGCCGTGCCGAGCGCGGCCATGGCCGGATGCAGCCCGTACGAGACGCCGCCCAGCGGCGTCAGGCTGGCCTGCGGGATCGCCAAGCCCTTGCGAACCGCGGCGTACTGGTTGTAGCGCGCGCTGTCGTTCGGCACGATCATGTTCATGCCGTCGTTGCCGCCGTACAGGAAGATGCAG
>JBDUAG010000098.1:0-9725 GCA_040004785.1 Burkholderiales bacterium
CGGCAGATCGAGAGGCCGTCTTCGCCCGGCATCATCACGTCGAGCACCAGCACGTCGAAGCGTTCGCGGGCGAGCAGCTTGGCTAGCGGGCCGCCGCCGTCGACGGTGCGCACCGCGTAGCCCTGGTCGGTGAGGTAGCGCTGCAGCAGCGCCCGCAGGTCGGCTTCGTCGTCGGCGACAAGGATGCGGGCCAGCGGTTCGGTCATCGTGAGCGGATCGTAACGGCGGGTCGCGGGCAGCGGTGCGCCCCAATCCATGACAAACGATGACAAGGCCTGGGGGACCGTCACGAATGCTCATGAACGACCGCATCGATGCCATCAACGGCTCACACCCGGCGGCGACATTGACCTCACGGCGCCACACGGTGTGACGCCTCCACCGCACCACGCCCGAAGGACATCGCCATGCACCGCATCCTCTCCATCACCGCCCTCGGCCTCGCCCTCGTCGGCGCCGGCTTCACCGCCACGGCCGCCGATGCCGCGAGCGCGCGCGTCGTGCGCCCGAACAGCCAGGGCGGGCTCACCGCGACAAGCGTCAGCGCACGCCAGGGCGCCAACGGCGGCACCGCGGTGCGCGCCGGCCGCACCAGCACCGCTGCCGATGGCTCGGTGCAGCATGCGAGCGGCATCCGCGCGCAATCGGCCAAGGGCAGCGTACAGAGCAGCGGCACGGCCAGCCGCGACGCGGCCGGCGACGTCACGCAAGCGCGCAGCAGCACGGTCACCAGTGCCGCGACCGGCAACACGCTGAAGAGCAGCAGCAGCTACAGCCAGGACACCGGCGCGACCCACAGCGCGAGTTGCTACAACGCCAGCGGCGCGAGCATCACCTGCCCGACGCGGCCCTGATCGACCGACCCGGAGCCATTGATGAAAACCTCCGTTCGACCAGACCTGTTGATCGTCGCCCTCGCGGCGTTGCTGCCCGCGGCTGCGTTCGCGCAGCCCGACGCCGGCCGCGCGGCGCAGATGCAGGCCGAGCTGCAGAAGCGCTTCGTGGCCGCCGACGCCAACGCCGATGGCCAGCTGACGCGCGACGAGGCCAACGGCAAGATGACCATGGTCTACAAGCATTTCGACGACATCGATTCGGCGCACAAGGGCGTCGTCACGCTGGCCGACATCCGCGCCTACGCGATCGCTCAACGTGCGGCCGGTCGCGCGGCGAAGCAGTAGCGCCATGCCGCTGCCACCCGGTGCGCTGCCCTGGCTGCTGGGCTTGCTCGCGGTCGTGTTGGTCGCGGCCACGCTCGAAGGTCTGGTCCTGACCTTCGTGCGCCGCCAGCCCTACGACTGGTGCGCCTACGCCGCGTCGCTTGCCGATGCGGTCGGACGGCGTGCGGTCGATGCGCTCGGCCTGTCGATCGCCGCGCCGGTGCTGGCCTGGGCCTACGCGCACCGGGTGCAGACGCTGAGCCTGTCGACGCCGGAGGCGTTCGCGCTGCTGTTCGTCGGCCAGGAGTTCCTCTACTACTGGTACCACCGCGCGGCGCACCGCGTGCGCTGGTTCTGGGCCACGCACTCGGTGCACCACTCACCGAACGAGCTGACCCTGGCCGCGGCGCTGCGCCTGGGCTGGACGGGCAAGCTCGGCGGCAACGCGATCTTCTTCGTGCCGCTGGTGTGGCTGGGCTTTCCGCCGCTTGCGGTGCTGGCGACGCTGGGCGCGAACCTGCTGTACCAGTTCTGGCTGCACGCGCCGTGGATGCCGCGGCTCGGGCCGCTCGAATGGGTGCTGAACACGCCGACGCACCACAAGGTGCACCACGCCAGCAACGACGAGTACCTCGACTGCAACTATGGCGGCGTGCTGATCGTGTTCGACCGGCTATTCGGCAGCTTCGTCGACCTGCGCGACGACGTGCCGCCGCGCTACGGCCTGACCACGCCGCTCATCAGTCACAACCCGCTGCGCATCGCGCTGCACGGCTGGATCACGCTGGCGCAGGACCTGCGTGCGGCGCGTGGCGTGCGCGCCTGGCTGCGTATCCTGTTCGGGCCACCGGCGCCCGCGCTCTCTCCCCGCAAAGGAACGACATGAACCGCATCATCCCCACCGCCGCGCTGCTGCTCGCCACGACGACCTTGCTCGTCGCCTGCGGCGGTGGCGGCGACAGCGCGCCTGTGCCCGCGCCCACCGGCCCGACCGACGCGCAACGCAGCGCAGCCGCCACGACCACCGCGCAAAGCACGACCAACCCGTGCGCAGCGATCCTGCCGTTCTACTGGGAGATCGGCGATCGCAACGCGCGCATCGCGTCCGGTTCGGTCAACGCCGCAGGGAACAGCACGGTCTACACCTCGAGCACGGCGATGGCGATCGCCTCGGCCTCGAAGTGGCTCTACGGCGGCTACGTGGTGCAGAAGCGCGCCGGCGTGCTGACCGCGAGCGACATCAAGTTCCTCAACTTCCGCAGCGGCTACACCAGCTTCAGCACCTGCCTGCCCGGCCAGACGGTGGATGGCTGCGTGGCCTATCAGAACAACGGCGTGCATTCGGATGCCACCGACGGCGTCTTCAGCTACGGCGGCGGCCACATGCAGAAGCACGCCAGCCTCGAAGGCCTGGGCGCGCTCGACAACGCCGGCTTCGCCGCCGAGGTGCGTTCGCAGATCGGCACCGACATCGTCCTCACCTACTCGCAGCCGCAGCCGGCAGGCGGCGGCGTCAGCAGCGCGGACGACTACGCGCGTTACTTGCGCAAGCTGCTCGCCGGCAGCCTGCAAATGAGCGCGGCGCTCGGCACGAACCCGGTCTGCACCAACCCCACCACCTGCCCCGCCGGCCAGGCGGCCAACGCGCCGATCCCGTCCAACGAGAGCTGGCACTATTCGGTTGGCCACTGGGTCGAGGACGACCCGGTGGTCGGCGACGGTGCGTTCAGCAGCCCCGGCGCGTTCGGCTTCTACCCGTGGGTGGACGCGAGCAAATCCTGGTACGGCGTGCTCGCACGCCGCGACAGCGCGGGCGGCGGCGTCGATTCGGTCTACTGCGGGCGCCTGATCCGCAAGGCCTGGGTCACCGGTGCGGCGCAGTGAGTGCCAGCGTGGCGACGAGACGAGCGGTGATCCTGATCGGCCTGCTGCTCTGCAGCCTGGCCGCCACCGGCCGCGATGGCAGCGGCGTGTTCCCCGGCGTGTTGGCCGGCATGAAGCCGCTGCAGGTGCCGGCCGGCGTGCGCCGCATCGCCGACGTGGCCTACGGCGCCGATGCACGCCAGCGCTTCGACGTCTATGTGCCCGAGGCGCCGCTCGCAACACGCGCGGCGCTGATCGTGATGGTCCACGGCGGCGCCTGGATGATCGGCAACAAGGCGCTGCCGCAGGTGGTCGAGAACAAGGCGGCGCGCTGGGTCACGCGCGGCGCGGTCCTGGTCTCGGTGGGCTACCGGCTGGTGCCGCAGGTCGGTCCGCTGGAGCAGGCCGACGACGTGGCGCACGCGCTCGCCACCGTCCAGCAGCTCGCGCCTTCGTGGGGCGCCGATCCGGCGCGCGTCGTGCTGATGGGCCATTCGGCCGGCGCGCATCTGGTCGCGCTGCTCGGCGCCTCGCCGGTGATCGCGCAGCGCGCCGGCGCGCTGCCGTGGCTGGGCACGGTCGCGCTCGACAGCGCGGCGCTCGATCTCTCCGCGCTGATGAAGACGCGGCACGCGCGCTTCTACGACAAGGTGTTCGGCAGCGACCCCGCGCTCTGGCAGGCCGCGTCGCCGACCGATGCGCTCGCAGCCGGCGCGCCGCCGATGCTGCTGGTGTGCTCGACGCAGCGCGCCGATGGCGCGTGCGCGCAGTCGCAGCGTTTCGCGGCGCGCGCCAATGCGCACGGCGTGCGTGCGACGGTGCTGGAGCAGGATCTGTCGCACCTCGAGATCAATGCGACGCTCGGCCTGCCGGGCGCCGAGACCGACGCGGTGCTGGCCTTCTTCGACGCTATCGGCCTGGGCGCGCGCTGACGGCGCGCGCAGTCCTTACACTGCGCTCTCGGGGACCAACCAAGAGAGACCTCATGCGCACGATTCGACTCTGGTGGGTGGTGCTGCTGATCGGGCTGTTCGGCGCCCCAGCATGGGCCTGGCAAGCTGCGCAGGTGACGCGCGCGGAGGCGACCGACCTGCCCGGCAACGACCTCGACGACCTGGTCGGTCGCGCGCGCTCGTTCGACGACTGCGCGCAGCGCTGCCTCGCCGACGGCCGCTGCGGCGCGTTCACCTTCAACCTGAACAACGGCAACTGCATCCCGAAATCGTCCGGCGGCTCGCCGCAGCGCAATGCGCGCGCCGTCTCGGGCATCGTCAGCCGCGCAGCGCCGCCCGCTGACGACCGTGGCAACGTGCGCGGCGTGACGCGCTACGACGCCACCGACTTCCCCGGCAACGACCTCCCGGACATGACCGGCGGCGCGCGCTCGTACGAGGACTGCGCGCAGCGCTGCCTCGCCGATGGCCGCTGCGGCCAGTTCACTTTCAACCTGAACAACGGCAACTGCATCCCGAAGGCGCCCGGCAGCACGCTGAGCGAGCGCAACGAAGGCGCGGTCTCGGGCGTGGTCGACCGCGCCGCGGTGCGCCCGCCGCAGGGCGGCCTGCCGGTGACGCGCTACGACGCCACCGACTTCCCGCAGAACGACATCGACGACATGGTCGGCCGCGCGCGCTCGTATGACGACTGCGCGCGACGCTGTCTGGGCGATGGCCGCTGCGCCGCGTTCACGTTCAATCTGAACAACGGCGCGTGCATCCCGAAGTCGTCGTACGGCGCGCCGGCACGCAACAGCCGCGCCGTGTCGGGCGTCGTCAACCGCGACGGCGCGGAGCGCGAGCGTCCACCACGGCGCGGCTCTGGCGGCGGGAGCGTCAACGCCTGCAGCGTCGGCGGCTCGGACCGCTGCGCGGGCTGCTCGGCCTCCTGCGGCCCGACGCAGCGCCCGGTGTGCAACGCGCCGCTCGAGAGCCCCACCGGTGCCTGCCTGCGTCCGGCCGAGTGCCGCTGCACCAACTGAAACCCGAGGATCCGGAGCCACCATGCCGTACATGTTGTTGATCGTCGAACCGCCGGGCCAGCGCAGCGAGCGCGGCGTCGAGGAGGGCAAGCAGGTCTACGCCCAGATGCTGCGCTTTGCCGAGGCGCTGAAGGCGCGCGGCGTGCTGCGCGGCGTCGAGTCGCTCGCGTCGGATGCCAAGGGCGTACGGGTGGAGGTGCGCAACGGGCGCCAGCGTCTCGTCGATGGTCCGTTCACCGAAGCGAAGGAGATGGTCGGCGGATTCTTCGTCGTCGATGTGGCGACGCGCGCGGAGGCCGTCGCGATTGCCACCGAATGCCCTGCCGCGGCGTGGGCAACGGTCGAGGTCCGCGAGGTCGGGCCGTGCTGGTCCTGACGCATCCTTCGGGAGTTTCCCTGAATCGGAGGATGTGTCTGTCGATCCGGTCGATCCCTGTTCGTCGTGTGATCAGGCGCCGATGATGCGCGCCGACCTCAACGAACCGGAGAGACCACGATGCGATTCATGATCATCGTCAAGGCCACCGCCGACAGCGAAGCCGGCGTGATGCCCGAAGGGCCCCTGTTGGCCGCGATGGCCGGCTACCACGAGGCGCTGACCCAGGCCGGCGTGCTGCTCGACGGGAACGGGTTGCAGCCGAGCGCGAAGGGCTGGCGCGTGCGATACCGCGGAGACCGGCGCATCGTCGTCGATGGCCCATTCGCCGAGACCAAGGAGCTGATCGCCGGCTACACGCTGATCCAGGTGCGCGACCGCGAGGAGGCGATGGAGTGGGCGCGTCGCTTCCCTGCGCCGATGGGCGAGGGCGTGGATGCCGAGATCGAGGTGCGCCAGCTGTTCGAGATGGAGGACTTCGCGCCGAGCGAGTCGATCCAGCGCTTCCGCGAGATCGATGCGGCGCGCTGAGCCGCGTTGCCCCCCATGACACCAGCGGTGGTCCACAGTGCGATCGAGGCGGTCTGGCGGATCGAATCTGCCAAGGTCATCGCGCACGTCGCGCGCCTCGTGCGCGACGTGGGCCTCGCCGAGGAGATCGCGCAGGACGCGCTGGTCGCTGCGCTCGAACACTGGCCAGAGGCCGGGCTGCCCGACAACCCGGGTGCGTGGCTGATGACGACCGCGAAGAACCGCGCGCTCGACCGGCTGCGCCAGGACGCGCTGCACGCGCGCAAGCACGAGGAGCTCGGCCACGAGCTCGACGCGCTACAGGCGCATGTGGTGCCCGACTTCGTCGATGCGCTCGCCGAAGCCAGCGAGGACGATATCGGCGACGACCTGCTGCGCCTCGTCTTCACCGCCTGCCACCCGCTGCTCTCGACCGATGCGCGCGTCGCGCTCACGCTGCGCCTGGTCGGCGGCCTGACAACCGACGAGATCGCCCGAGCGTATCTCGCGCCCGAGAAGACGATCGCGCAGCGCATCGTGCGCGCCAAGCGCACGCTGAGCGAGGCGCGTGTGCCCTTCGAGGTGCCGCGCGCCGCCGAGCTGCCCGAGCGGCTGGGCTCGGTGCTCGAGGTCATCTACCTCGTCTTCAACGAAGGCTATTCGGCCACCGCCGGCGACGACTGGATGCGGCCAGCCCTGTGCGCCGAGGCGCTGCGTCTGGGGCGCATCGTCGTCGAGCTGATGCCCGACGAAAGCGAAGCGCTCGGCCTGGTCGCATTGATGGAGATCCAGGCCTCGCGCACGAAGGCGCGCGTCGACCCCGAAGGCCGCGCGGTGCTGCTGATGGACCAGGACCGCAGCCGCTGGGATCCGCTGCTGATCCGCCGTGGCCTGACCGCGCTGGCACGCGCGGAGGCGCTCGGCGGTGCGCGCGGCACCTATGCCCTGCAGGCTGCGCTGGCCGCCTGCCACGCCCGCGCGCGCCGGGCCGAACAGACCGACTGGGCACAGATCGTCGCGCTCTACGACGCGCTCGTGCAGGTGGCTCCGTCCCCCGTGGTCGCGCTGAACCGCGCGGCCGCGGTCGGCATGGCGTTCGGGCCGGCGGCGGGCCTGGAGCTCATCGACGCACTGGCCACCGAGCCGTCGCTCGCGAACTACCACTGGCTGCCCAGCGTGCGCGGCGATCTGCTCGCCAAGCTGGGCCGGAGCGAGGAGGCCCGCGCCGAGTTCGAGCGCGCGGCCGACATGACCCGCAACGCGCGCGAGCGCGAACTGCTGATGGCGCGGGCGCACGCGGTCGCGAACCCACCCCGCGCCTGACGAATCGTCCGTCAAACGTCGATCATGCCGTAGACGCGCTCCGGCAAGACCCGCGGGAAGGCTTTCGCATCCTGGAGCGGGCCCACCACGGCGAACTCGGCCTGGGCGGTGTCGCGGCGATGGGTCTCACCACTGGGTTTCCCCTTCTTGTCGCTGAGCGTGGCGACCAGCGGGTGGGTGCCGGTGGCGGGCCGGCGGATCGCCACGCCGACCTCCCCGGATTGCAGCTGCACCAGGCTTCCCGGCGGGTGGATGCCCAGCGTCTTGATCATGGCCATCGCGAGCGGGTCGCCGGGCCGCTGCTGGAACAGCTGGCGCGTCGCCATCTGCGTCGCCATCGGGGGCCGATTGGCGCGCGGGCTGATCTTGGCCATGTAGACGTCGGCGGCGCGCAGCACCTGCGCCAGCTCGCCGAGTTCGGTCAACGCGTGCGGGTAGCCGGCGCCGCCCGGCTGTTCGTGGTGTTCGACGACGGCGGTGAGCCAGTCGTCGTCGGCGACCCCGGCCGCGCGCAGCAACGCGACAGTCGCGACCGGGTGGGCCCGGATCTGGTCGAGCTGCTTCTTGGTCGGCGGCGTGCCTTGCTCGGCCATCGTGGCCTGCAGTTCGAGGATGGAGAGGTTCATCGTCAACGCGGCGCAGCCCAGCGAGGTGATCCTGGCCGCGGGCCAGCCGAGCTGACGGCCGGTCAGCAGCACCACGACCGCACAGTTCATCGCATGGGTCAGTGCATACAGCGCGAAGCGGCGATTGTCCTGCCGCACGCACAGAAACAGCGCGACATCGGCGTCGCGGTCGACGAGCGTTTGAAGCGCTTCGAAGAAGAGGGGCACGGCACTGCCGGGTTCCTCGCGACGGACAACGCTGCGCGTGAGCTTGTCGAACTGCCACAGCAGGCGTTCCCAGCGATCGAACAGCGACAGTGGTGGCTTGATCGCCGCGCTGCGCGCCGCGGCAGCGGCCTGGGCCACGCGCGCGGCCTCGACCATCGAGCGCTCGGCCCAGGCGCCACGTCCGACCAGCGACTCGAACTGTGCCTCGTCGATCAGCACATGGCCTTCGTTCAACAGCAGCCGCTCGTGCTCGTCCAGCACCCGGAACGGCAGGGCCTGACCGATCTGCAGCAGGTCGCGAACCTGGGGCAGCGGGATGCGGTCGGCGGCGGTGGTCATGGCGGGCCCATCTCGGCGCAGTGTCGGTGCCCGGGCGTGCAAAGTCCAGCGCGAACATTCCCGCGCACGATGTCGATTTGCGTCGGGTTAAAACGTCGAGTCGGTGGAGCGCCTGCAGACGCAGCGCGCCCATCAAGCCGAACTTCACCCGCTGACAAGGAGCCACGACCATGATCCGACCCATTCCCGACGGCATGCACAGCCTGACGCCGCACCTCATCTGCGCCGGCGCTGCCGCCGCCATCGAGTTCTACAAAGCCGCGTTCGGCGCGGTCGAGGTGGTCCGCATGCCGGGCCCGGACGGCCGGCTGATGCACGCGTCGGTGCGCATCGGCGACTCGGCGCTGATGCTGGTCGACGAGATGCCCGAATACGGCGCGCTCGGGCCCAGGTCGCTGAAGGGCTCGCCGGTGACGATCCACCTGTACGTGACCGATGTCGATGCCGCGGTGGCCCAGGCCGTGGCGGCCGGCGCCAAGGTCACGATGCCCGTCGCCGACATGTTCTGGGGCGACCGCTACGGCCAGCTCGAAGACCCGTTCGGCCACCGCTGGTCGGTCGCGACCCACACGCGCGACTTGACGCCCGCGCAGATCCAGGAGGGGATGGCGAAGATGGGCGACTGCTGAGCACGCGTCTCAGACCGCCGGCTCGGCGTCCGCCGCGCCTTCGGGCAGGTGGATCAACCCGGTGGTGTAGTTGTACTCGAACACCTCGCCGTGCCGGCCCCACTCGATCGCGGTCCGCAGCACGCGCTCGGCCTCGGTCGCGTCCAGGCTTTCGTTGAGCAGGCGCAGGAACGGCTCCTCGGGCAGCTCGCCGGATTCTTCCTGTTCGAGGCTGTGGCGGATGTGCGCGGCCAGCGGCACATGGGCCAGCAGTTGCTGGCCGAACAGCTCCTGGCGCAGTGCGTGCGCGCCGTCCACATAGCGCTGGCCGAGTGGCGTGAGGTGCAGGTCGCCGGCGGCCAGCCGGGCCAGGCCGAGCAGCGACACGGCCTGCGCGAGCGGCAGCAGCTCGTCGTCGGTGAGCTCGGTTTGCTCGGCCAGCTTGGGCAGGTCCGCGCGGCCGTCGAAAGCCTCGCCGGCGAGCAGTTCGAGCAGCCCTTCCATGCGCGCCACGTCGGCCTCGGGCAGGCGTTCGGCGAGCTGCATCGGCGCCGGTTCTTCGGTGGTGCGCCCGGCCCGGCCGCTGCCGGCCGTCATCAGCGCATAGACCTCGTCGATCAGCTGGCGCACCTCGGCGCTCTCGGGGTTGCGCGGGCGCGGGAGCTGCACCGCGAGCTGGAAGCGCACGCGGCCCGGGTCGCTCGCGAAGATCAGCACGCGGTCGGCCATCAGCAC
>JBDUAG010000616.1:0-2897 GCA_040004785.1 Burkholderiales bacterium
CACGCGCTGCCGCCCGAGTTCGCGCAGCGGCCCGACGCCTGGATCGACGAGATCGTGCAGAACATCCTGCCCGAGGTCGCGCGGCTCAATCTCGCCGACGCGGTCGATGCATTCTGCGAGACCATCGGCTTCACCCCGGCACAGACGCGGCGCGTGTTCAAGGCGGCGCGCTCGCAGTGGCTCCCTGTCAAGCTGCACGCCGAGCAGCTCTCGAACCAGGGCGGCGCGGTGCTCGCGGCCGAGTTCGGCGCGCTCTCGGCCGACCACCTCGAACACGTCGACGAGGCCGGCGTGCGGGCGATGGCGGCCTCGGGCACCGTGGCGGTGATGCTGCCCGGCGCCTACTACTTCCTGCGCGACACGCAGGTGCCGCCGATCGCGCTGTTTCGCGAGCACGGCGTGGCGATGGCGGTGGCGACCGACTGCAACCCGGGCACCAGCCCGACCACGCACCTGCCGCTGATGATGAACATGGCCTGCACGCTGTTCCGCATGACGCCGGCCGAGGCGCTGCTCGGCGTCACGCGGATCGCGGCCAAGGCGCTCGGCCTGTCGTCGTCACGCGGCACGATCACGCTCGGAAAGCGCGCCGACCTGTGCCTGTGGGATGTCGATCACCCGGCCGAGTTGTCGTACGCGATCGGCTCAAGTCCGCTGCGCGCGCGCATCCAGCACGGCGTTCAGCATCCGCTGCAATAGCGGCTGCACCCGCGCGGCCAGATCGGGCCGGTACGCGAACGGCGCGGTCTCATCCATGTAGGTCGACTGGCACATCTCCAGCTGTAGCGCATGGACGCCGCGCTCGGGCCGGCCGTAGTGGCGCGTGATGTGGCCGCCCTTGAAGCGGCCGTTGCTGACGTGGGTGTAGTCACGCTGCGCGCCCATCGCGGCTTCGGCGGCAGCTTGCAGCGCCGGGGCGCAGGCGCGACCGTCGGCCGTGCCGAGGTTCAGGTCGGGCAGCTTGCCGTCGAAGAAGCGCGGCATGACGGAGGCGATCGAGTGCGCGTCCCACAACACGACCGAGCCGTGCAGCGCGCGCAGGCGCTCCAGCTCGGCGGCGAGCGCGTCGTGGTACGGCTGCCAGTAACGCACGCGGCGCTGCTGCGCCCCCGCCGCGTCGGGCGCCTGGCCCGGGAGGTAGAGCGGCTGCTTGCGGAAGGTGTCGAGCGGCAGCAGGCCCGTCACGTCCTGGCCCGGGTAGAGGCTGGTGTCTTCGGGCGGCCGGTTCAAATCGATCACGTGGCGGGCGAAGCGCGCTGCGATCGTGCTCGCACCCATCGCCTGCACCACGGCGTAGAGCTGCGGCAGGTGCCAATCGACGTCGGCCCGCAGCAGCGCCTCTTGTGTCATGCGCGCCTCGATCTCGGGCGGGATCTCGGTGCCCGCATGCGGGAACGACACGAGCAACGGCGCGGTGCCTGGGCTGAAGAAAAACATCGGGGAAAGTGGTCTAGACAAGTTGGGGTCAAAGTGTAGACTGCGGCCGCGGCATGCAGCTTGCATGAAGTCGCGCCACCATTCAACCTGCCGGGAGATCCGATGCGTTCCGTCCACAGCCTCACCACCCTTGCCGCCGTGCTCGTGCTCGCGGCGCCGGCCGTCGCCCAGGAGACCAAGGTCGCGATCGCCATTTCCGGCTGGACCGGCTTCGCGCCGCTGACGCTGGCGAGCGAGGCGGGGCTGTTCAAGAAGCAGGGGCTCGACGTGACGATCAAGAAGATCCCGCAGAAGGACCGCCACCTCGCGATCGCCTCCGGCGACGTGCAGTGCGCCGCCACCACCGTCGAGACCTGGATCTCGTGGAACGCGAACGGCGTCGCGACCACGCAGATCTTCCAACTCGACAAGAGCTACGGGGCGGACGGCCTGGTCGTCAAACCCTCGATCACCAAGATCGCCGATCTGAAGGGCAAGACCGTCGCCGCCTCGGCGCCCGGCACCGCGCCGTACTTCGGCCTGGCCTGGATCCTGAAGAAGAATGGCCTGTCGGTGAAGGACGTGAAAGTGCTGACGCTCGAGCCGCAACCGGTGGCCAACGCGATCATCGCCGGCACCACCGACTTCGACGGCGGCATGACCTACGAGCCCTACCTGAGCGCGGTGCGTGCCAAGCCCGAGGCCGGCAAGATCATCGCGACCACGCTCGACTACCCGATGGTGATGGACACCTTCGGCTGCACGCCGAAGTTCCTGAAAGAGAACCCGAAGGCCGCGAAAGCGCTCGCCGACGGCTACTTCGCCGCGCTCGACATGATCAAGTCCGATCCGAAGAAGTCCTACGAGATCATGGGCGCCGACGTGAAGCAGAGCGGCGAGGCGTTCGAGAAGTCGCAGGCCTATCTGCGCTGGCAGGACCGCGCCGCGAACCAGAAGTTCTTCGCCGGCGAGCACCAGCAGTTCACCAAGGAAGCGGCCGATCTGCTGCTCGAGATCGGCATCATCAAGCAGATCCCCGACCTCTCCGGTCTGGCCGACACCAGCTTCATCAAGTAGCCGCGTGCGCCCTCTGCAGGAGGTCAGCCCCGGGCGGCGCAGCGCCCTCGGGCTTCTCTTCTTCGTCGTGTTCTTCGCCGTGTGGGCCGCGGCCACCCTCGGCGGCTTCGTGCCGAAGACCTTTCTCGCCGACCCGATCGCGTGCGTGAGGTCAGGCTGGGTGCTGCTGACCGAGCAGGGCTTCGCGAAGGACATCGGCTTCACGATCTGGCGCGTGCTCGGCGGATTCGTGCTTGCCGCCGTGCTCGCGGTGCCGCTGGGCGTCGCGATGGGCGCCTACAAGCCGGTCGAGGCCTTCTTCGAGCCGTTCGTGTCGTTCGCACGCTACCTGCCGGCCTCGGCGTTCATTCCGCTGCTGATCCTGTGGGCCGGCATCGGCGAGGCGCAGAAGCTGTCGCTGATCT
>JBDUAG010000617.1:0-2892 GCA_040004785.1 Burkholderiales bacterium
GCTTTCGCCACTACCCCCTCAAGATAGCGTGTCTACCAATTTCACCACGACGGCCTAGCTTAGATTTCTTGCGCAAACAGCGTCTGGATGGCATGAGGAATGGCGCCCCAGACAGCTGAGCATTCTAGCCTCAAAGACGCACGCTTTTCGCGCACGCGCTGCACTGCAACAACGCTCCGACGCCCCTTGAGCGCCGGGTCTCAAAGCTGCACTACTTGGCGGGCACGGCGCCCGCACCTGACGCGGTCGCGGCCGGCGCCGAAGGTGCCACTGTGGCGGCAGCCGACGCAGGGCTGGCGGGACTCACGGGACTCGCTCCGGGCACTTGCGCCGCGCCGGTGAGCGGGCCGCTCGCCGCCGGTGCGCTGACGGCCGGCTGGTCGAGCACGCTGCCACCCGATACCGGGCGCGAGCGGTCGCTCGAGAAGTACGCGAGCGCAAGCGTGCAGGCGAAGAAGATAGCGGCGCAGGCGGCCGTGGAGCGCGACATGAAGTTCGCGCTGCCGGTCGCACCAAAAAGACTGCCCGAGGCGCCGCTGCCGAACGACGCGCCCATGTCGGCACCCTTGCCGTGTTGGATCAGCACCAGGCCGATCATCACCAGCGCCGCAATGATCTGCAGTGCCACCACGAGATTCCATACCAAGTTCATTCTTCTGACTCCGGAAATTCAAGCTGCCGCGCGGCAGATGGCGGCAAAGTCGGCCGCCTTCAATGAGGCACCGCCGATCAGCCCGCCGTCGATGTCGTGCTGCGCAAACAGCGTGGCGGCGTTGTCGGCCTTGACGCTGCCGCCGTACAGGATCTTCATGTCGCCCGCATGCTCGGTCGCGGCCCTCAGCTGCGCGCGCAGCAGCGCGTGCACGGCCTGCGCCTGCTCGGGCGACGCGGTCTGGCCGGTGCCGATGGCCCAGACCGGCTCGTAGGCGACGACGATCTGCGTGATGCAATGGCCCAGCGTGTGGATCACTGCCGAGAGCTGGCGCTTCACGACCGCGTCGGTCTGCCCCGCCTCGCGTTCGGCCAGCGTCTCGCCCACGCAGACGATCGGCGTCAGGCGGTGCGCAAGCGCGGCCTTGGCCTTGTCGGCGACGAGTTGATCGCTCTCGGCGTGCATCGCGCGGCGCTCCGAGTGGCCATTGAGGACGTAGCGACACCCGAACTCGGCCAGCATCGCCGCCGAGACTTCACCGGTGTACGCACCGGTTTCATACGCCGAGCAGTCCTGCGCGCCCCAGCCGATGCCATCGCCCTGCAGCGAGAGCGCCACGTCGGCGAGATAGGGCATCGGCGCGCACACCGCCACCTCGGCAACCCAAGGGCCGGCGGCCTTCAACGCTGCCAGCAGCTCGGTGTTGGTCGCGCGGTTGCCGTTCATCTTCCAGTTGCCGACGACGAGTTTGCGGCGCATGTTCTTCGCTCCCGGGTCGGAGATGGAGGTCACCATGTCAGCACCAGCTTGCCGATGTGTTCGTTCGATTCCATCAGCGCGTGCGCTTGCGCCGCCTGTTCGGCCGGAAACACCTTGAAGATCACCGGCTTGATGCGCGCCGAGTCGAGCCACGGCCAGACCGTGGTCTTCAAGGCCTGCGCGATCGCCGTCTTGAACGCCACCGGCCGCGGCCGCAGCGTCGAGCCGGTGATCGTGAGGCGCCGTCGCAGCACGAGCCCCGCGTCGATCTGCGCCTCGATGCCGCCCTGCACCGCGATGATCACGATGCGCCCTTCTTCGGCCAGGCACTTGATCTCGCGCGCGACGTAGCCGCCCGCGACCATGTCGAGCACGACATCGACGCCGCGCCCGTCGGTGATCCGCTTGACCTCGGCCTCGAAGTCATGCGTCTTGTAGTTGATCGCGTGATCGGCACCGAGTTTCAGGCAGGCCGCGCACTTGTCGTCGCTGCCCGCGGTCGCGATCACGGTCGCGCCAGCGGCCTTCGCCATCTGGATCGCGGTGACGCCGATGCCGCTGGTGCCGCCCTGGATCAACAGCGTCTCACCAGCCTTCAGGCGCGCGCGGTCGAACACGTTCGACCAGACGGTGAAGAAGGTCTCGGGCAGGCTCGCCGCCTCGATGTCGGTGAAGCCCTTCGGCACCGGCAGGCACTGGCCGACCGGCGCAATGCACAGTTGCGCATAGCCGCCACCGGCGACCAACGCACAGACGCGGTCACCAACCTTGAAGCCGGCCGCCGCCATCGCCTGCGCGTCGCCATCGACGATGACGCCCGCGACCTCCAGCCCCGGCAGATCGGAAGCACCCGGCGGCACCGGGTAGTGCCCCTTGCGCTGCAGCACGTCGGGCCGGTTCACACCGGCCGCGGCGACGCGGATCAGTACGTCACCGGCACCGGCGACCGGATCGGGCCGCTCGGTCGCGCAGAGCACCTCCGGCTTGCCGAAGGTCGTGATCTCGATGGCTTTCATCGAGCCGCCCTCACTCCTGATGAACAGGATGCGCCGGCTGCGCGTCGCGATCGAGCAAGGCCTTCATCGACAGCTTGACGCGGCCCTTCTCGTCGGTCTCGAGCACCTTGACCTTGACGATCTGGCCTTCCTTCAGGTAGTCGGTGACCTTCTCGACGCGCTGGTGCGCGATCTGGCTGATGTGCAGCAAGCCGTCCTTGCCGGGCATCAGGTTCACGAGCGCACCGAAGTCGAGGATCTTCGTGATCGGGCCTTCGTAGACCTTGCCGATCTCGACTTCGGCGGTGATCTCGGCGATGCGCTTCTTGGCGTGCTCGGCCTTGTCGGCATCCGTCGACGCAATGGTGATGGTCCCATCCTCGCCGATGTCGATCGTGCAACCGGTTTCTTCGGTCAGCGCGCGGATCGTGGCGCCGCCCTTGCCGATGATGTCGCGGATCTTTTCCGGGTTGATCTTCATCGTGT
>JBDUAG010000618.1:0-2883 GCA_040004785.1 Burkholderiales bacterium
TCGGGCGCTTCCAGTTCTCGGACGAGAACGCGAACACGGTGAGGTACTCGACGCCGCGGTCGGCACAGCCGAGCACCGTGCGCACCAGTGCGTCGACGCCGGCCTTGTGGCCGAAGAAGCGCGGCATGAAGCGCTTCTTGGCCCAGCGGCCATTGCCATCCATGACGATGGCGACGTGGCGCGGAACAGTCATGTCAGTCAAATGCCAGCCATTCAGACGGCCATGATCTCGGCTTCCTTGCCGCTCGTGAGCCGGTCGATCTCGGCGATGTAGCGGTCGGTCAGCTTTTGCAGATCGTCGAGCGAGCGGCGCTCGTCGTCTTCCGAGATGTCCTTGTCCTTGAGCAGTTTCTTGGCATGCTCGTTGGCGTCGCGGCGCAGGTTGCGCACGGCGATCTTCGCGTCCTCGCCTTCGCCGCGCACGACCTTGGTCAGCTCGCGGCGGCGCTCCTCGTTCAACGGTGGCATTGGCACGCGCAGCAGGTCGCCCTGCGTGGCTGGGTTCAGGCCGAGATCGGACTCGCGAATCGCCTTCTCGATCTTCGCGCCCATGCCCTTTTCCCAGGGCTGCACGCTGATCGTGCGGGCGTCCAGCAGGCTGACATTGGCGACTTGGCTGATCGGCACCATCGAGCCGTAGTAGTCGACCTGCACCTGATCGAGGATGCCCGGATGCGCGCGGCCCGTGCGGATCTTGTGCAGCTCGTTCTTGAACGATTCGATGGTCCGGCCCATCTTGGTTTCGGCCGTGGCCTTGATGTCGGCAATGCTCATGTCGTCAACCTCACCCTTCAACGTATTCAGACGTGCACCAGCGTGCCTTCGTCCTCGCCCAGCACGACGCGCTTGAGCGCACCCGGCTTGAAGATGCTGAAGACGCGGATCGGCAGCTTCTGGTCGCGGCACAGTGCGAACGCGGTCGCATCCAGCACCTGCAGGTTCTTCGTGATCGCCTCGTCGAACGAGATCTGCGAGTAGCGCGTCGCGCTCGGATCCTTCTTCGGGTCGGCGGTGTAGACGCCATCGACCTTGGTCGCCTTCAGCACGATCTGCGCACCGATCTCGGCGCCGCGCAGTGCAGCCGCGGTGTCGGTGGTGAAGAACGGGTTGCCGGTGCCGGCGGCGAAAATCACGACCTTGCCTTCTTCGAGGTATTGCAGCGCCTTCGGCCGCACATACGGCTCGACGACCTGCTCGATGCCGATCGCCGACATCACCCGCGCCGTCATGCCCTCCTGGCGCATCGTGTCGGCGAGCGCGAGCGCGTTCATCACGGTCGCGAGCATGCCCATGTAGTCGGCGGTCGCGCGGTCCATGCCCACCGAGCCGCCAGCCACGCCGCGGAAGATGTTGCCACCGCCGATCACCACCGCCACTTCGCATCCGAGCTGGGTCACTTCCTGGACCTCCTTCACCATCCGCACGATGGTCGCGCGGTTGATGCCGTATGCGTCATCGCCCATCAGGGCTTCACCGGAAAGTTTCAGCAGGATGCGCTTGTAAGCGGCCATGGGGGCGGACTCCAGGTTCTGGGCGTGGGGAGGCGCTCGTGGCGCGCGCGTGAGTCTAAATCGGAACCGGCGTCGGAACCCGCGGAGTCCTGCGGGCCCGGTTCGAACTTAATCCTTCTTTGCAGCGGCCACCTGGGCCGCGACTTCCGCCGCGAAGTCGTCCACCTTCTTCTCGATGCCCTCGCCGACCACGTACAAGGTGAAGCCCTTGACCTTGGTGGCGCGCTCCTTGAGCATCTGCTCGACGGTCTGCTTGTCGTTCTTGACGAAGGTCTGGTTGAACAGGCTCACTTCCTTCAGGAACTTCGCGACCGAGCCTTCGATGCGCTTGCTCACGATCTCGGGCGACTGCGGCGTCTTGCCCTCGGCCTTGGCCTTCTCGGCGTCTTCGGCGGCCTTCTGGGTCGCGACCGACCGCTCGGTCTCGATCAGCTTGGCGGGAACGTCGCTGGATTGCAGCGCGACCGGTTTCATCGCCGCCACGTGCATCGCCACGTCCTTCGCGGCCACATCGTCGCCCTCGAAGTCGACCATCACGCCGATGCGCGTGCCATGCAGGTAGCTCGCGAGCTTGGTGTTCTCGTAGCGCTTGAAGCGGCGGATCGACATGTTCTCGCCGATCGTGCCAATCAGGCCCTTGCGCACGTCGTCGAGCGTCGGGCCGTAGCCGTCTTGCGCGTATGACAGCGCCGAAAGCGCGGCCACGTCGGCCGGATTCTTCTCGGCGACGAGTTGGGCGCAGGCCTTCGCGAAGGTCAGGAACATGTCGTTCTTGGAGGTGAAGTCGGTCTCGCAATTGACTTCGACGAGCGCGCCGGCATTGCCGACGACCGCCGAGACGATCACGCCTTCAGCGGTGATGCGCGAGGCGGCCTTGCCAGCCTTGCTGCCGAGCTTGACGCGCAACAGCTCTTCGGCGCGCTCCATGTCGCCTTCGGCCTCGGTCAGCGCCTTCTTGCATTCCATCATCGGCGCGTCGGTCTTGGCGCGCAGTTCGCCCACCATGCTTGCGGTGATTGCAGCCATCTTGGAAATCTCCTGAATCTGGGTTGAAAAAAAGGGGCCGTGAAGCCCCTTTTTTGATGCCCGGCGCCTGAGCAGCCAGCCGGGCTCGGGGCCTCAAGCGCCTTCGCTGACTTCGACGAACTCGTCGCCTTCGGCGGCCGCGGCCTGCACCACTTCATTCGTCGCGTTGGCCTTGCCTTCGAGCACGGCGTCGGCCACGGCCTTCGCGTACAGCGCAACAGCCTTCGACGAGTCGTCGTTGCCCGGAATCACGTAGTCGATGCCTTCCGGCGAGTGGTTCGAATCGACCACGCCGATGATGGGAATGCCCAGCTTCTTGGCTTCGAGGATCGCGATCTTGTGGTAG
>JBDUAG010000099.1:0-9651 GCA_040004785.1 Burkholderiales bacterium
GGATCAGGTTCCAGCCCTGCAGCTCGCGGATGCTGTTGCTGACGTTGGAGCGCGCCACCGCCAGCGTGTCGGCGATCTCCTCGGCGTGCATCGGCCTACCGGTGATGTAGAGCAGCGCGTGGATCTGCGCGACGGTGCGGTTGACGCCCCAGCGCGTGCCCATCTCGCCCCAGTGCAGGACGAAGCGTGAGAGGTTCGGCGAGAGGTCCATGCAGCCATCGTGAACCTGCCTGTAATTTCTGTCAATACAGAAACTGAGAAAACTTCACGGTGACAGCGTGCGATCGAAGAAGTCGACGACCTCGCGGCTAAGCGTCGCGGGCACCGCGACGCGGTCCACGTCGGGCGGGTTCCCAGGCAGCGGCGAGAACGATCCGTCTGGTCTTCATCGAAGCTCCTGTGGAAGGTGGCGGGACAGACAGTCGGCCAGGATCAGCGCGGCCTCGAGCGTGAACGCGCCCGCGTGCAGACGCTGCTGCAAGGCCTCCAGGTCGAGGCGCTCGAATGCGGCCACCTCGCCGTCCTGGTTCAGTGGCACGAGGCCCACGGGAATCACCGCCTCGAACACGTGGATGTGCTCGATCATGTAGCCGTTGCTCACCGGGCGGCGCACGATCAGCGGGCCGCACTCCGCGACATTGCGCAGCTGATCGACGTGCAGCCCGACCTCCTCCCAGGTCTCGCGCGCGAGCGTGGTGGCAATGGATTCAGTGGCCGACACCAGCCCGCCCATCAGCGTGTCCCACTGACCCGGGTCGGTGGCCTTGTCGAGCGCACGCTGCTGCACCCACACGCCGCCCTGCTCGGCCCAGCCGACGAGGTGCACCGCCTGTGTCGCGATGCCCAGAGGGCGCACGGCCGCGCGTTCGATCATCGCGACCGACGTGCCGGAAGCGTCATTGACGCTCAGCAGTTCATTGCGCCACGCGGATGCCAGGCCTTGCCCGCGCAGCCACTCGGCGACGCGTGCCAGCGCAGCGTCCAGCGGCGTGCCGGTGACGCGCCAACCCTCGGCGAACTGTGCAATCGGCAAGCCTGCCGCGGCCATGCGCGCCGCCAGCGTCGGCTCGACCGACCCGACCACCGAGTCGCTGCTCGCCACGCGCAGCGGGTCTCGCGCCACCAGCGGCGGTTGATCGGCGCGCGCCCGCAGCCCTTGCAAGCCGTCCATCGTCAGGCGCCCGTGCTCAGCAGCGCGAGCAGGCCGGCCTCGTCCAGGACCGTCAGGTTCAGCTCGCGCGCCTTGTCGAGCTTGCTGCCGGCCTCTTCGCCGGCGACGACGAAGTGCGTCTTCTTCGAGACCGAGCCGCTGACCTTGCCGCCCGCGGCCTCGATCAGATCCTTTGCGGCGTCGCGCGAGAGCGTCGGCAGTGTGCCGGTGAGCACGAAGGTCTTGCCGGCGAGCGGTTTGGGCGCCGTCTCCACCGCGACGCCGTCGTGCTCGTCCCAGTGCACGCCCGCCGCGCGCAACTGCTCGACCACCTCGACGTTGTGCGGCTGGTCGAAGAATGTGCGCACGCTCAACGCGACGATCGGCCCGACATCGTTCACTTCGAGCAACTGCTCGCTGCTTGCCGCCATCAGCCGATCCATGCTGCCGAAGTGCTTGGCCAGGTCCTTCGCCGTCGTCTCGCCGACATGCCGGATGCCGAGGCCGTAGAGAAAGCGCGCCAGCGTCGTTCGCTTGCTCGACTCGAACGCGGCGAGCAGGTTCACCGCGCTCTTTTCGCCCATGCGGTCGAGCGCGGTGAGGTGCGTGAGGCCGAGCTTGTAGAGCTCGGGCAGCGTGCGGATCAGGCCGCCATCCACCAGCTGATCGACGAGCTTGTCGCCCAGGCCCTCGATGTCGAGCGCGCGGCGCTGCGCATAGTGCAACAGCGCCTGCTTGCGTTGCGCCGGGCAGAACAGGCCGCCCGAACAGCGGTGATCCAGCCCGAAGCGCTCGCGCACGACGCGGCTGCCGCACACCGGGCAGGCGCGCGGCATGCGGAAGTTCGGCACGTAGTGCGGGCGCGGCCCGGGCACCACGCCGACGACCTCGGGGATCACGTCACCGGCACGCCGAACGATCACCGTGTCGCCGATGCGCACGCGCTTGCGGCGCAGCTCGAACAGGTTGTGCAGGGTCGCATTGCTGACGGTCGTGCCGCCGACGAACACCGGCGCCAGCTTGGCGACCGGCGTGAGCTTGCCGGTGCGGCCGACCTGGATCTCGATGCCATTCAGCCGCGTCATCTGCTCTTGCGCCGGGTACTTGTGCGCCACCGCCCAGCGCGGCTCGCGCGACTTGAAGCCGAGCTGTTGCTGCAGCGTGCGGTCGTCGACCTTGTAGACGACGCCATCAATGTCGAACGGCAGTTCGTCGCGCGCAGCGGCGATGCGCGCGTGGAACGCGGCGAGGGCCTCGCCGCCCTGCACCACCTCGCGCCGTTCGTCCACAGGCAGGCCCAGCACCGCGAGCGCGTCCAGCAGGCCCGAGTGCGTGGCAGGCACATCCCAGCCCTGCACCTCACCGAGTCCATACGCGAAGAAGCTGAGCGGCCGCTGCCGCGCGATGCTCGCATCGAGCTGGCGCACGATGCCGGCGGCGGCGTTGCGCGGGTTGACGAAGGTCTTGGCTCCCGCCTCGCGCTGGCGCTCGTTCAGCGCGTCGAAGTCGGCGCGGCGCATGAAGACCTCGCCGCGCACCTCCAGCACCGCCGCGCTGGTCTTCAGCCGACGCGGGATGCTCGCGATCGTGCCGACGGTGTGCGTCACGTCTTCGCCGGTCTCGCCGTCGCCGCGCGTCGCGGCTTGCATCAGCACGCCGGCTTCAAAGCGCAGGTTGATCGCAAGGCCGTCGAACTTGAGCTCCGCGGCGTAAGCGACCGGCGGCGCGTCGGCCGCGAGCTTGAGCGCGTTGCGCACCGAGGTGTCGAAGGCCAGCGCGCCGGCGGGGGTCGTGTCGGTCTCGGTCTTGATCGACAGCATGGGCACGACGTGCCGCACCGGCGCCAGGCCCTCGCGCACCGCACCGATCACGCGCTGGGTCGGTGATTCGGGCGTGACGAGTTCGGGGTGCGCTGACTCGATCGCCTGCAGCTCCTGGAACAGCCGGTCGTACTCGGCGTCCGGGATCTGCGGGTCGTCGAGGACGTAGTAGCGATGGGCTTCGCGCTGGAGCTGGTCGCGCAGTTCAGCGGCGCGCGTGGACGGGTCGTTGTCGGGCATGGCCGGAAGTGTAGACAGGCGCGTGCCGCGTTCGGGCCGCCCCCCACGAATCCTGCTGTGCATTGCGGTCGTCGCCACCTACGATATCGGCACGTCTGCATTCGACCACCGTCTGGAGGAGCCCATGATCGCAGCCCAAGCCCTTTTGCGCATCGCAGTTGCGGTTTCGGTGGCAGTGGCCGCAGCCGCAGCCCACGCCGACGCCGTGACCGATTGGAACGCGAAGGCGAATGAACTCCTCCTGGCCTCCAGACTGGGGCCACCGCCGGCCAACCGTGCGGTCACGATCGCACAGGTGGCGACATTCGAGGCCGTCAACGCGATCACGCGGCGCTACGCGGCGTCCGGCCGGGTGACGCTGGTGGCCGCGCCGGGCGCGTCGGCCGACGCCGCGGTCGCGGCCGCCATGCGCGGCACCTTGAGAAAGCTGCTGGCTTCGCAACAGGCCGAGGTCGAGGCGGCTTACCAGGCCGCGCTGGCCAGAGTGCCCGATGACGCCGGTCGAAGCGCCGGCATCGCCGTCGGCGAGCAGGCTGCCACCGCGATTCTCGCGTCGTGTGCGGACGACGGCGCCGCCGCCCCGGACTCCTACGTGCCCTTTTCCGTCCCCGGCGTGTACGTGCCGACGGCATCGCTCGCCGTTCCGCATTGGGGCCGCCGCAGGCCCTGGGTGCTCGCCTCCGGCGACCAGCTCAGGCCCGGCCCTCCGCCCGCGTTGGCGAGCGAGCTCTGGTCCCGCGACTACAACGAGATCAAGGCCCTGGGCGGCAAGGCCAGCACCCGGCGCAGCGCGGAGCAGACCGAAATCGCGCGCTTCTGGGAGGCCACCCAGCCTGCGATCTACTACCCTCTCGCTCGCGCCGTGGCCTTGCAGCCCGGTCGCGAGCTCACGCAGAACGCCCGCCTCCTGGCCGCGGTCGGCATGGCAATCGACGACGCCCTGATCGCGATCTTCGACGCCAAGTACGCGTACAACTTCTGGCGACCCGTGACGGCCATCCGCAACGGCGACAAAGACGGCAACGACGCCACCGAGCGCGATCCGACATGGACGCCCTTCATCGACACACCGATGCACCCGGAATATCCATGCGCCCACTGCGTCGTCAGCGCCTCGTTGGGTGCCGTGCTGCAGGCCGAGATCGGCAACGGGCCGGTGCCTGCGCTCGCCACCACGAGCCCGACGGCGCCGGGCGTGACGCGCTCCTGGGGCAGCATCGCCGAGTTCACGCAGGAGGTCGCCAACGCACGCATCTACGACGGCGTGCACTTCCGCCACTCGACCGAAGTCGGCACGGCGATGGGCCGCAAGGTGGGCGAGATGATCGCGGCGAAGATGCTGCGATAGCGGCGGCGGCCCGGCCTGCGGTGCGGGTCCGGGCCGATCACGCCGCCGACAACAGCGCGTCCATCTTGGCCTGGCTGACAGATGTAGTGGCCGCCCCAAGAGCCGGGCTTGGCATCCGGGCCGGTCGTCACCGACCAGGGTTGGCCGGTCTGGATCTGGCCTTGCGCCGCGGTAGGCAGCTGCACGCCGAGGCCGACGCCGACATCCGCGAAAATCGCCTGGCGAACCTGCGGGTGGTTCTTGAAATCGATCGATGCGTAGGCGCGGATCTTGTACGTCTTGCTGCTGACCCATCAGCACCGAGCCCTGCTCGATGTCCTCGAAGCGCAGCGTCTGGTGCGCGCGTCCGGCGATCACACAGTCGCCGAGCGTGTCGTTGGCAAACATCGGCGTCGGAATGCCGGGGTGCGTGCCACGGTTTCGCGGTCGCGCACCGCCGGGGCCTTGCCGAGCTTGAAGAGCGGGTGTGCCTGGATGCCTTTGGTCTTGGCCCTGTGGGTCTCCTGTCCGTCGCGGTGTGGGCGAGGCAGGGTACGACGCTGCAGACGGCAGCGTCTATCGCATGAGTTAGGGAGGCCACGCGACTTGACGCGCGGCAACACTCAGCTGAAGAGCCGCCGCGCCGCTGCCGAGCCCGCGGCGAGATCGCGGCCTTCGAGCGCCGCGTAGAGCTGGCCGAGCTCGTTGCCGATCGCGCCGAAACCATCGGCGCTGAGTGGCCGGCCGTTGTCATCGACGATGCTTGCGTCCATGCCCAGCGCCAGCGCCTGCGCGCTCGACTGCCACGCGGCGAAGGGCTGCACCGTCGGCTCGGTCTGTGGCACGTCGAAGCTCAGCGTCACGTCGCGCACCGCAGAGAGGTTGGGGTCGTCGGCGAGCGCGGCCTGTGAGTCGAAGGTCAGCGTCAGCACCGGCGGCGCGCCCTCTTCCTGCGACGGCAGCACGAGCCGGCCGGGCACGACACCGGGCACGAAGCCATGGCGGCCGGCGTGCTGCTGGATGTAGCCCACGCTCCACGCCGCCGCGCTCGCCTGCAGCCGCACCGCGAGCTGCGCGTCGTGCTCGCCCGCGAAATGATCGAGCTCGCGCGCCGCAGCCACGGCCTCGAGCATGTCCGGGAACTGGGCGAATGCGCCGATGCCGTCGGCGAAGACCTGGACCTTCTGCACGAACTCCGAGAACTCGATCTCGTTGAGTGCGCCGGTGCGGTTGGCGAGCTGCACGCCGGCCTGGAACTCGCCGTAGTGCTGGCCCGCGGCAGGGAACTCCCAGTCGCCGGATTCGCTGTTGAGCCCTTCGATCAGGAACGGCTTGCCGCCGGCGCGGCGCGTCGTCGGCAAGTGCGTGAGCGCCACCGCGCCGCTGATCGGCGCCTCCAGGACCAGCGTCGCGATCGAGTCGATCAGCGCATCGAGCCGCTGCACCACACGCCGGCTGGTTCGGCGCTCGGGCAAGGCCTCCGGCAGCTCGATCGCATCGGCATCCCCGGCCTCGCCGCCGGGCGCGTCCATCACCGGCTCGCGCGGCTCGCTCGGTTCTGGCTGCATCGCGCGCTTCGGGCCAGCCTTGCGTGCCTGCCACGCACCTTGAGCAACGATGCCGGCGAGCACGACGCCGCCGAGTGAGGCCAGCGCGATCATCAAGGTGCTCATCGGTGTTCCTGGCTCACGCCGCTTCGGCGAGCGAAACGGCGCCTTCCATGTCCACCGTGACGATGCGCGACACGCCCTGCTCCTGCATCGTCACGCCGATCAGCTGCTCGGCCATCTCCATTGCGATCTTGTTGTGGCTGATGAAGAGGAACTGCGTGCTCAGCGCCATCTGCTTCACGAGCTTGGCATAGCGCTCGGTGTTGGCGTCGTCGAGCGGCGCGTCGACCTCGTCGAGCAGGCAGAACGGCGCGGGGTTGAGCTGGAAGATCGCAAACACCAGCGCGATCGCGGTAAGCGCCTTCTCGCCGCCCGACAGCAGGTGAATCGTGCTGTTCTTCTTGCCCGGTGGCTGCGCCATCACCTGCACGCCGGCATCCAGGATCTCGTCGCCCGTCATCACCAACTTCGCATTGCCGCCGCCGAACAGCTCGGGGAACATGCGGCCGAAGTGCGTGTTGACCTGATCGAAGGTGCTCGCGAGCAGGTCGCGGGTTTCGAGGTCGATCTTGTGGATCGCGTCTTCGAGCGTCGTCATCGCCTCGATCAGGTCCGCGTTCTGCGCGTCGAGAAAGGTCTTGCGCTCGCGCGATGCGGTGAGCTCATCGAGCGCGGCGAGGTTGACGGCGCCGAGCGCGTTGATCTCGCGGTTGATGCGGTCGATCTCGCCCTGCAGCCCGCTGAGCTTGACGCCGCCCGCTTCAATGCCTGCCGACAGTGCCTCGAAATCGACCGCCGCCGCGACCAGCTGATCGAGGTACTGCGCACCACCGAGATGGGCGGCCTGCTCTTCGAGCTGCAGCTTGGTGATGCGGTCGCGCAGCGGCTGCAGGCTCTGCTCGTGCTGCATGCGCTGCTCGTCGGCGCGCCGCAGGCGCAGCGTCAGATCGTCGTACTCGCTGCGCTTGGCGCCGAGCGCGGCTTCGCGCTCCAGCCGCAGCGCGAGCGCGGTCTGCAGGCCCGCCTGCGCCGCGGCATCGGTGAGGCGCTCGAGCTCCTCGTGCGCCTGCGCCTGCGATTGCGCGTGGCCGGCCATCTGCTGTGCCGCGGTCTCGATGCCGCGTTGCAGCTCGCCGCGCCGCGCCGCGAGCGCGCGCGCCGCGAACTGGGCTTCCTGGGACTGGCGTTCGAGCGCGCTCAGCTGCGCGCGCGCCTCGGCGAGCCTACGCTCGGCCGCGATCACCGCATCGTCGAGCTCGGCGTGGCGCTCCTGCGTGGTGGCGAGCTGCATGTCGAGCTCTTCGAAGCGTGCTTCGCCGGTCGCGTTGCGCTCGGCCAGTTCTTCGAGCTGCGCATCGAGCTCGGCCAGCTCTTCGTCGAGCTGAGCGCGGCGCGTGCTGGTCTGTTCGGCCTGCTGCGACAAGCGCAGCCACTCGACCTGCAACTGGTGCGCGCGCGTCTGCGTCTCGCCGGCTTCGCGGCGCGCGGTGACGAGGCGCTGCGAGGCTTCGGTGTACGCGGCCTCGGCACGGATCAGCGCACTGCGCGATTCCTCGGCGATCAGCAGCTGCGCGCGCAGTTGGCGTTCGAGGTTCTCGATCTCCTGGGCTCGCGCCAGCATGCCGGCCTGCTCGGAATCGGGCGCGTAGAAGCTGACGCCGAACTGGCTCACGGCATGACCGTCGCGCGTCATGATGACTTCGCCATGCGTGAGCTTGCCGCGCGCGGCCAGCGCTTCGTCGATGTCGGCCGCGGTGTAGACGCCTTCGAGCCAGTCGTTCAGCAAGGCCTTCATGCCGGCGTCGTTCAGACGCAGCAGTTCGGACAGGCGCGACAGCGTCTGGTGCGTGTTGGCGATCGCGGCCTGCGGCGGCGTGTAGAACGCCAGTCGCGCCGGCGGCGCGTCGGCGGCGAAGGCGCGGACCGTGTCGAGCCGGCCGACCTCGAGCGCACCCATGCGTTCGCGCAGCGCGGCCTCGAGCGCGGGCTCCCACCCGGCCTCGATGTGGATCTTGGTCCACAGGCCCTTGATCCCTTCGAGGCCGTGCTTCGCGAGCCAGGGCTTGAGCTTGCCTTCGGTCTGCACTTTTTCCTGCAGCGCACGCAGCGCATCGAGGCGCGCGCTCAGATCGGCCTGCTTGCCGCCCTCGGCGTTGACGGCGTCCTGCTTCACCCGGCGCGCATCGTCAAGCGCGGGCACCTGCTCGCCGAGCTCGTGCAGTCGCCCATCGGCAACACCCTGGGCTTCTTCGGCGGCGTCGAACTGCTTCTTCAGCTCGGCCAGCGCCTCGGCATCCGGCGCGGCGAGCTGGCCCTTCTCGGCGACCAGCTTGTCGCGGCGCGCATTGAACTGACGCCGCTGATCCTCGACATTGCGGCTCTCGGCCGCGAGCACCTGAATCTGCTGCTGCACCGCGCTGACCTTGCTGCGCTGCTCGTTGCTCAGGTTCTGCGCCGCGCGCACCGCGTCCTCGACATTCGGCAGGTTGCCGGCGTGCTCCTCGGCCTGCGCGGCCAGCACCTCGCCTTGTTCGTCGGCGGTGGCGATTTGCCCGGCGATCTGCTCCAGCTCGGTCTGCGCTTCGGTTTCGCGCTCGGCCCAGTGCTCGCTCTGCGCCTTCAACTCGATCAGCCGCTGCTCGACGCGCGCCCGGCCCTCGACGACGTAGCGGATGCGCTCTTCGAGCCGGCTCACCTCGAGCGCAGCCTCGGCCAGCGAGCCCTGGTGCGCATGCAGCTCGTCGCTGGCGGCGTAGTGCGCCTGGCGCACGGTTTCGAGTTCGGCCTCGCCGTGGCGCAGCTCGGCGGTGCGCGCTTCGAGCGCGTTGACGGCCTCGGCCACCGCCTTCTTGACGCGCGCCTCTTCACTCGCCGCATCGCGGTGCTTCAGGAACCAGAGCTGGTGCAGCTTCAGCTCGCCCGAGGTCTGCAGCGCACGGTATTGCGACGCGACCTCGGCCTGCTTCTCGAGCTTGTCGAGGTTGCTGTTGAGCTCGCGCAGGATGTCCTCGACGCGGGTCAGGTTCTCGCGCGTGTCCTTCAACCGGGTCTCGGTCTCGCGGCGGCGCTCCTTGTACTTCGACACGCCGGCGGCTTCTTCGAGGAACAGGCGCAGCTCCTCGGGCTTGCTCTCGATGATGCGGCTGATCGTGCCCTGGCCGATGATCGCGTAGGCGCGCGGGCCGAGTCCGGTGCCGAGGAACACGTCCTGCACATCGCGGCGCCGCACCGGCTGGTTGTTGATGTAGTAGCTGCTCGTGCCATCGCGCGTCAGCACCCGCTTCACGGCGATCTCGGCGAAGCGGTTCCACTGCCCGCCGGCGCGGCCGTCTTCATTGCTGAACACGAGTTCGACGCTGGAGCGGCTCGCCGGCTTGCGCAGACCCGAGCCGTTGAATATCACGTCCTGCATCGACTCGCCGCGCAGCTCGCTGGCCTTGCTCTCGCCCAGCACCCAGCGCACCGCGTCCATGATGTTGGACTTGCCGCAGCCGTTCGGCCCGA
>JBDUAG010000619.1:0-2873 GCA_040004785.1 Burkholderiales bacterium
TCGCGGAAGCACTTGGTGATCTGGTAGTAACGGTCGAAGCCGGCCACCATCAGCAACTGCTTGAAAAGCTGCGGCGATTGCGGCAGCGCGAAGAACATGCCATCGTGCACGCGGCTGGGCACGAGGTAGTCGCGCGCGCCTTCGGGCGTGCTCTTCGTGAGCATCGGCGTCTCGATGTCGATGAAGCCGTTCGCGTCGAGGAACTTGCGCACCTCCATCGCGACGCGGTAGCGCAGCATCATGTTGCGCTGCATCGCCGGGCGGCGCAGGTCGAGCACGCGGTGCGTCAGGCGGGTCGTCTCGGACAGGTTGTCGTCGTCGAGCTGGAACGGCGGCGTGATGCTCGGGTTCAGCACCTCGATCTCGAGACACAGCACCTCGATCTTGCCGCTGGTGATGTTGGCGTTGACCGTGCCCTCGGGGCGGGCGCGCACCTTGCCGATGATCTTCAGGCAGAACTCGTTGCGCACGTCCTCGGCTACCTTGAACATCTCGGCACGATCCGGATCGCAAACGACCTGGACGATGCCTTCGCGGTCACGCAGGTCGATGAAGATCACGCCGCCATGATCGCGACGGCGATGCGCCCAGCCCATCAGCGTCACGGTCTGGCCCATCAATGCCTCGGAAACGAGGCCGCAATACGTTGTTCTCATGAATTCACTCCACCGCTCGTGGCGGATTCGATCTTGGCCGGCGTCGGGCTCGGCACGACGTGCATCGGCGGCGCGACCACGCCCATCGAGATCACGTACTTCAGCGCTTCGTCCACGCTCATCTGAAGCACGATCACGTCGCCGCGCGGCACCATCAGGAAGAAGCCGGAAGTCGGATTCGGCGTGGTCGGCACGTAGACACTGAGGTAATCGCCGTGCAGGTGCAGCGCGGCCTCGCCGCCGGGCTTGCCGGTGACGAATGCGATCGTCCAGCTGCCCTGGCGCGGATACTGCACCAGTACCGCTTCGCGGAAGGCATTTCCGCTGCTGGAGAACAGCGTGTCCGACACCTGCTTCACGGAGCTGTAGATCGACTTCACGATCGGGATCTGGCTCAGCACGCGGCTGCCCTGACGCAGCCACCACTGGCCGACGATGTTGGTCGCGAAGATCCCGGTGATCAGCAGCGTCGCGACCATCACGATCACGCCGAGGCCGGGGATCTGCAGCAGCATGTCGATCAGCGGCGCCGCGCCCGACGGCAGGATCGCCTTGCCGGCATTCAGGAACCAGCCGAATACCCCGTCGAGCAGGCCGAGCGCGGCCTGCAGCACCCAGATCGTGATGGCCAGCGGGAGCCAGACGAGCAGTCCGGCGATGAGGTACTTTTTCAAGGTGCTTGGACTCGCGCGTTCACTTGGTGCCGGACGCCGGCGGTGCCGCGGCCGGGGCGGGCGCAGGGGCAGGTGCAGGTGCAGGGGCCGCGTCGGTCTTGGCGGGCGATGCCGCCGCCGGAACGGGGGCGGACGCGTCGGGCTTGGCCGTGTCGGGCTTGGCGTTGCCGTCGTTCGGCTCGCCGCTCGCCGGTTTGGCGGACGAGTCGCCCCGGAAGTCGGTCACATACCAGCCCGAGCCCTTGAGCTGGAAACCGGCCGCGGTGACCTGCTTGACGAATGTGGACGCACCGCAGGCCGGACACACCGTCAGCAGCGGGTCGGACATCTTCTGCAGCACGTCTTTCGCGTGGCCGCAGGTCGCGCAGCGATAGGCGTAAATGGGCATCTGGATACAACCTTCTATGCTCTTGACTCAACAGGCTAAGCTCTTGATTCGAAAAGGAAAACCTCGAATTATACGGCGCGGCTCAATGCCAATGCATCGACAGCAGCACGGCCGCCCCCCCGAGCAGCACGCCGAACGCGCCGGCGATGATGATGCGCAGCAAGCCGTTGGTGTGGCGCTGCTCGGCCAGCAAGGCCTCCAGCGCGCGCTCCTGCAGGGCGGCGCGCGGCTGCAGGGCCTGATGCAGCAGGCGCGGCAGCTCGGGCAGCAGCTGCACATAGCGCGGCGCCTCGTTCTTCAGCCGCTCGACCAGCCCCGCCACGCCGACCTGCTTGTTCATCCAGTCTTCGAGGAAGGGCTTGGCGGTGTTCCACAGGTCGAGCTCGGGGTCGAGCTGGCGGCCCAGGCCTTCGACGTTGAGCAGCGTCTTCTGCAACAGCACGAGCTGCGGCTGGATCTCGACGTTGAAGCGCCGCGAGGTCTGGAACAGACGCAGCAGCACCTGGCCGAGCGAGATGTCTTTCAGCGGCCGGTCGAAGTGCGGCTCGCACACCGCGCGGATCGCGCCTTCGAGCTCATCGACACGCGTGCTCGACGGCACCCAGCCGCTCTCGACGTGCAGCTCGGCGACGCGCTTGTAATCGCGTCGGAAGAACGCGATGAAGTTCTGCGCGAGGTACTCTTTGTCGAACTCGGTGAGCGTGCCGACGATGCCGAAGTCGAGCGCGATGTAGCGTCCGAAGCTGCCCGGCGCAGTGCTCACCTGGATGTTGCCGGGGTGCATGTCGGCATGGAAGAAGCCGTCGCGAAACACCTGCGTGAAGAAGATCGTGACGCCGTCGCGCGCGAGCTTGGGGATGTTCACGCCCGCATCGCGCAGACGCTGCACCTGGCTGATCGGCACGCCGTTCATCCGCTCCATCACGATGACGCTCTGCGTGCACAGCTCCCACACCATCTCGGGCACGAGGATCAAGTCCAGGCCCTGCATATTGCGGCGCAGCTGCGCGGCGTTGGCGGCCTCGCGAACGAGGTCGAGCTCGTCGTGCAAGTAGTTGTCGAACTCGGCCACGACCTCACGCGGCTTCAGGCGCTTGCCATCGGCGCTCAGCCGCTCGATCCATCGCGCCAACGTGCGCAGCAGCGAGAGGTCGT